>CAILYP010000062.1:0-6209 GCA_903838475.1 uncultured Actinomycetes bacterium
ACCGCAATTGAGTCTGGTGGGAATATTCACCCAACAATTGATAAAGCAGATCCTGAATATGGAATGGGCCCTCGACCAGATATTAGAAAACAAAATCAAGCACTTGGCGTTGTAGCCATCTTTGGCGCAAGCAATTTTCCACTTGCATTTTCTACAGCTGGTAACGATGCAGCCAGCGCACTTGCATCTGGCAACGCTGTTGTTGTTAAGGGTCACCCGTCACACCCCCAGACATCTCAACTAGTAGTCGCTGCTATTCATCGTGCGCTGAAGACCTCTGGCTTAAGTAAAGATACGTTCGGGTTAATCCAAGGAAACAATCCGGAGCTAACACATCTTGTTGCAAGCCATCCGTTAATTTCAGCAATCGGATTTACTGGATCGGGCGCTATTGGAAAATTACTTATGACAATTGCAGCTTCCCGCTCTAAAGTAATTCCGGTTTACGCTGAGATGGGAGCGATCAATCCGCTCTTTATTACTGAAAATGCAATGGCTGAGCGAATTGACGATCTGGTTAAAGGAGTAGTCGATTCAGCACTTCTAGGTTCAGGACAGTTCTGCACAAAGCCTGGCTTTGTAGTTATTTCATCGACTCATGCTGAAAGTTTTATAACCAAAACCGAGCAATATCTTTCAACGCTCGCTGTTGCTCCATTACTGAATCAAGGGATTGCGCAACGATATACAACCTCTATCTCAGAGTTATCAAAGTTAGGTGAAATTAAAGTGATCTCTGGAATCCCTCGAAGCGAAGGATTCGGTGTCACTCCAACATTTTTCTATGCCCCATGGGAAACTGTCTCCAAAAATCCAGAGTTACTAGAGGAACATTTTGGACCAACAACTGTCATAGTCAGTGCAGCTGATTCTGATTTTATTGAGATTGCTACTTCACTTGAGGGGCAACTTACTGCAACGATTCATGGCGCAGATTCTGACGATATTAAAGCCTTGCAGGCCAAACTTTCTGAAATTGCAGGAAGAGTTATTTGGAATGGATTTCCAACTGGCGTTTCAGTAACTACTGCTATGCAGCACGGTGGACCATTCCCGGCATCCTCGATTGACTCTACTTCTATTGGGTCTGATGCAATGTTGCGTTTTATGCGCCCCGTTTCATATCAAAATGCGCGCGATATTGATCTTCCTCCTGCTTTACAAGATGCGAATCCATGGAACCTAGAGCGACTCATTAATGGAGTTCGCAGTAAGTAGTGATTTAAACCGTAAAGCCATTTGGAAATGGATCATCTGGATCCAATAGCCAAGTAGCTTCTCCCATCACCCAGGCACGTCCTGTGATGAGCGGAATGACTGCATCAAATTCTCCAACTTTAGTTCGACTCTGAATCCGCCCTTCAAAGTGTGAACCAATCCAGGATTCATTAATCAGAACATCGGCTTCCGTAAATTCTCCTCGTGCAACCATTTGAGCAAGGCGCGCACTTGTTCCAGTGCCGCATGGTGAACGGTCAAACCAACCAGGATGAATCGCCATCGCATTCTTCCAATGTAACGGTTTATCTCCAGGCGTTATGAAATCAATATGGTGACAAATTGCAATATCTGGATTTTCAGGATGCACAGGTCGATTTTGTTCGTTAATTGCATCCGATATTTGAAGACCAAGATCTAGAAGTTTCTGACCGTTTTCGCGTTTAAATTCAATTCCCACACGTTCGATAGGAACGATGGCATAAAAATTTCCGCCATACGCCATGTCGTACTTAAGTTCGCCAAGTCCAGGCACAATTACGGTCTGATCAAGAGCGTAAGAAAATGACGGCACATTAATAATCGTTACATTCTCAGCTCGGCCATTTTTAACGCTGACATCAACAACCACTAGGCCCGCCGGGGTATCTAATCGAATCGTTGTAATTGGCTCAACAACTTTTACTAGATTCTTTTCTACTAAAGCAGTGGCAACGCCAATCGTTCCATGCCCACACATCGGTAAACAGCCAGAAACTTCAATATAGACGACTCCCCAATCTGCATCGGGCAAGGTTGGCTTTTGAAGAATCGCTCCGCTCATGGCGCTATGTCCGCGAGGTTCAAACATCAACCATTCGCGGATATAGTCCAGATTTTTCATAAAGTAGAGACGCTTTTCAAACATTGTTTTCCCAGGAATCTCTCCCACCCCTGACGTCACAACCCGAGTCGGCATTCCCTCGGTATGCGTTTCAATTGTGGTAACAGTTCTCAGGCTATCTTTCATTTGCCGAAATATTCCTTTACCGCAGCAACTTGACGCTTAATTTTTTCTTGATCTGCAGAAGGAAGTGGCAGACGTGGCAAGCGCGTTGGTCCGCCATAACGACCAAGTAAATCCATCGCAAGTTTGATCGCTTGAATAAATTCTTTTTGGGAATCCCAATGGAAGAGATCGTGAAGCGCCGCATACATTGGAGCTGCAGTTTTATAATCCCCTGCAATTGCTGCGTTATAGAGCGCTACAGATTCAGCAGGTAGCGCATTAGGAAATCCTGCAATCCATCCGCTGATTCCAGCAGTCGAAAGCTCAAGAAGCACATCATCTGCTCCAACTATTACCTCAATACGAGGAGCTGCCTTTTTAATCTGCCAGATTCTTCGAACATCACCCGAGAATTCTTTAATTGCTACGACCCCTGGAACTTCATCGGCAATTCGCCCGACGAGCGCAGGAGTTAGATCTACTTTGGTATCAAAAGGATTGTTGTAGGCAATGATTGGGACGCCAACTTTTGCTACTTCTTTATAGTGAGCGACAACTTCATCATCGTTAGCACGATAAGCACTTGGTGGAAGAAGCATTACTGCTGCTGCGCCATTCTCTGCCGCCTGTTCAGTCCAACGACGTGATTCACCTGCGCCATAGGCCCCAACGCCAGGAACAACATGAAAACCTTTTGGTGCCGCTGCTACTGCGGTAGTCACCATCCTGATTCGCTCATCAGGAGTTAGTACCTGATATTCACCTAACGAGCCATTTGGAATTACGCCTTGAGTTCCATTAGCTGCTAACCATTGAACATGGTCAGCGTACTTTTCGTAATCAACTGAAAGATCGGACTTAAAAGGCGTGGCTGTAGCTGTGAGAATTCCGTTCCATGCATTGGTCATGTTCAAACAATAACTAGAACTTGGTGGCTAATCCATCACCACTTTCGCCCGTTGAGATTGGCCTATAAAGACCCTTCACGGGAGCACAATTACCGCTTGCAAGCGCTTTGAGAGGTTAATGGCGGTCGTAACACTTATGTGGGAGAGATCGCGATATGTATTGGCTCCCAAGAAGGTACTAGAACACTTTTTCCCGCAAAGCCATGTAGAGGTATCAACGTATGTAGCTCCCAATCTTTGAACGAGCGCTCTAGTCATTTGCGTCGTTGGGCTGCGCGTCAAAGTGAAGTTCCCAATCACGCTAGTTGGCTTAGGCGTATCACCTAAAAAGAGAACCGGTGAGTGAATTTGGGATAAAAATTTAGTTAGCCCAGTGATCCACTGTGATTCATAACTACCCACACCTTGCCGTAGCGGATATTTATATTCGGTGTAATCCGAGAGAACTACAAGTGCAGGTTTATCAGCATTAATTTTGGTAATTAGCTTTATCTGCCAAATTGCACACGAGGAATCAAACTTTCCATTTCGAGTCGTTTCTAGAATAACTGCAGGGCAAGATGACTTCGTAAGATTTACTAGCTTCCATTTTCTTTCAATAGCAATTTTCTCTAAAGCGGGGAACCATTGTGCTGCATGTGAGTCACCAGCCAAAATAATTTCAGTCTTACTAGATAAATTCCCGTAGGTACAAGGCCTAATTGGCCACGCTACCCCAAATGAAAGATGGCATCCATCGCGGTAAGTAATCGGAGTTGAGATATCGATTTTAATATTGGTATTTATAATTTTTGCACTTGCTTCTAGTACTCCAAAGCTGAGGAAAGCTCCCACCAAAACTACAATCGCCCATTTTTGTAAGGATAAGCTATATCGTTTCTTAAAACGAAATGGCTTTTCTATAAATTGCGTAAGTAGGATTGAAAGTACGATAGAAATAAGAACAATTTCAATTCTATTTTGGTTGGAAAGCTTTGTATTATGATCGAGGAAATAAACAACAATCGGCCAATGGACCAGATACAAAGAAAATGAATAATCGCCAAGCAGCGGAAGCACAAATTGAGGTTTTACTTCCACTTTTGCTACCAGGATGAGCATCGCCCCAAATACAGCAATAAGAGTCGTATATCCCGGTGTTTGATCGTTGACCGTAACCCACAGAACTGAAAAGGTAATGAGAAGCCATCCCACCGCTGAAGTCACTTTATGAAATGATTTAGGTATCGAAATTTGTGGATTCATCGCCAGAAAAATCCCAGCAAAAAATTCCCAAAATCGGGAAAATGGAAGATAGAAAGAATGAACTGGGCTTATAGAGGTATACCAAATCCCAAAGACCGCGGTTCCAAGCAGAGTTGGTAAAATCCACTTCTTTTTCTTTCGATAAATGGCTAAGAAAAGAATGGGCCATAACAGATAGAACTGTTCCTCAACTCCAAGTGACCAGTAGTGCAAATATGGTGAAGGATCTAGGGCTTGATTGAGGTAATCATTTCCTACTCTCGCAAAATTTATGTTCGCGGCGAATAGAGCCGAGGATAGGGCTTCGATTGAAAAGCGACTACGCGAGATTGCAGGCAGAAAAAATATCGCGAATATGGCAGTTAAGAAAGTAACAAGCAGGCTAGCCGGAAGAATTCTCTTTGCTCTGCGAAGATAGAACTCTTTAAGTTGGGTACCAAAAGAACCCTCACCCTGCATTAGCTTGGTCGTTATTACAAAGCCAGAGATTACAAAAAATATGTCTACACCCAAAAACCCGCCACGAAGCCAACCAAATTGGGCATGATAAAGAAGAACTACTAAAATAGAAAAGCCCCGTAAGGCTTGGATATCTTTTCTCATCAAATTACTAAGCAATACAATTTCTCGAGAAGATTCCCACGCATGCTTTTAGAATACTCTGAATTTAGGCGATGAAGTCCATAGCTTGAGCCGCGTCCCAGCCTCCTGGAAATTCCTTGAGCAGTTCGCGACATCCATCTACATCAGAACCTAGCGTCACGATAGGAGCTTCCTCATAACCATCACGACGATGTTGACCTAATCCAATATTAGAAAAAAGACCATTACATAAACATTTACGACCAACAGTTTCCTCAATCGTGCCATCCTTTTTCAAATAAGGAATTTCTGGCTCACTTGGGCACCGATAATCTACGCGGCCGCTTTTAAGCGCAATTGGCTCTCGTAGGTATCCCATATCGCAAAGCTTTGGACGGGCTGCAAAAACTTCTGGAAGTGCCGTCGTTCCTGGCAGAGTAACAATTTTGATAGGGAAGCCAGTTGGCGAAGCCTTCATATCTGTATGAATTTCAAAGGTTCCATCGCGTAAGGAATCTAAAATTTGGTTTCTAATACCATCTGTAAATCCAGAATCACTGCAGAGTGCAAATAGTGTTCCAACTTGAACGCCTGCTGCGCCAAGCGCTAAAGCATCTTTCAACTTACCGCGGGCGCCAAAACCTCCTGCAAGCCAATATGGATATCCATACTTCTGCATTTTTTCTAGATTAGCTAGATCTCGCGGACCGTAAATTGGTTCATTCTCTGAGTCGTATTCTATTTTTCCTCGTGGCGGAGCGTTATGGCCACCCGCCGAAGGTCCTTCAATAATAAATCCATCTGGGCGGCTTGATTCATCTCTAGCTAAGTAGGCAGCAAGGATGTCGCTAATGATGATTGCTAAAAACATCGGGCGATTAAAATTAACTTTAGATACATCGATAAAATCAGCAGGATCGATCGTAATGCGCTGTGATACTCCATTAACAATATCAATCGTAATAAAACTCGACTGCTTTTGCGAAATCTCTCTGATGAAGCGTGGAATTTCACGTGGAATTCCGGCGCCCATGATGACGTAATCAACATTTGCGATTATCGCGCCTAAGATTCCAGCAGCCGTTCCCATTTGAATTTTCTCAAGGAAATTAATTCCGACTTGGCCTTCGTGACCTTCTTTAGCCAACCAAACCTCAACGAATGCTCCAAGAATAAGTAAATCATTGGAATGACGACTTGCATTGATCAATAATTTTGGAGCGTTTGAGTAAGGAGTGCTAGCACTCTTACCGCCTTCAATAAAATAT
>CAILYP010000063.1:0-12479 GCA_903838475.1 uncultured Actinomycetes bacterium
AATTCGTCCACTTACGAGGGAAACGGCATCTTGAAAGAGCTCGCCCGAAGAAATGTGCTCTCCATCCTTGCAGGAAAAAGTAATCCAAAAGGGAATTTTCAGGTCCTGCTCCTCTAGCAATTCCAATATTGCCTGCGCCTCAGTGAGTTCTGGAATCGTCTCAATCGCGAGTAAGTCCGGATTGCTCTCAATTAGAATTTGTAGCCGGCTTCTATGAAAGTCCTTTAGTTCTGACTTACTTTTGCCATAATTCCCGCGGTATTCAGAACCATCTGCGAGAAAGGCCCCGTATGGACCAACTGATGCTGCGACGAGAACGTCTGTTCCGTTGGTTGCAGTTCGCGCTAATTTCGTTGACAACATCAATGCATCTCGAACTTCAGATTCACTCCACCCTCGAAGGGCGCATCCATCCATCGAAATTTGATAGGAGCTCGTAATAATAATTTGGGCGCCAGCGTTTACGAATGCTTTATGGGCAGCCTCAATTTGATCCGGAGACGTTCGAAGGAGTTCCCCACTCCAGAGTGAAGTGTTGAGGTTATTTCCTAATTGCTCCAGCGCAGTCGAAAGTCCACCATCTAGGAGCAGCGCTTGATTAAACTGGTTAAACACACCCCCAATCTAATGGAATAACTATGATTGCGAGGTGAAGATGAGAGTAATTACGGCGCTTGTCATTCTTACGGCTTGCGCGCAGCCGGTCCAGGCAGCGCCAAATTACGTATTTCCAATTTCTGGCTGCGCTGTCACTTATGCGCGCTCTCACCACAACTATCCTGCCACCGATATTCTCACTAAAAAGGGCTGCAAATTCGTTGCGCCAACCTCTGGAGTTGTCGATGAAGTGAATCATGTCGATAAATTTTCTTGGAAAACTAATCTTGGCGCTGATCGTGGGGGACTTTCAATTTCAATTTTGGGTGATGATGGAGTGCGATATTACGGCAGCCACCTTTCTAAAATTCCTGCGAACATGGTCCCGGGTTTTCGAGTTAACGTAGGAGATGTCATTGGCTATGTTGGAAATAGCGGTGATGCCAAAGGGCTTGCCACGCATTTGCATTTTGGAATTTCCTGGCCAACCCCGAGTGGCATTTGGTGGGTCAGGCGAGGCGAGTTATATCCATGGAAATATTTGGATGCATGGAAAATTGGTAAAGATGTATCGCCAGCAAAGGCCGTAGCTTCACTTGAAAAGAAATTAGGAACAGTCCCTAAACAGATCGGTTATTAATTTATCGCATGAAAAAAGCCGCCTCTTGCGAGACGGCTTTTTCAAAGTAAGGATTTACTTATGCAGGGTTAACTGCGTCTGCCTGTGGGCCCTTTGGACCTTGGACGACTTCAAAAGTAACTGCCTGACCCTCTTCGAGGCTCTTGTAACCGTTTCCTTGAATAGCTGAGTAGTGAACGAAAACATCTTGTCCGCCGCCATCAACCGCAATGAAACCAAAACCCTTTTCAGAGTTGAACCACTTAACTGTACCTGTTGCCATGTAACTGTATTCCTTCGATAAATGTTGGCACCTAACAAAACATTAAGCGCCGGTCTTCCTCTTCTGCATTTTTACCGAGAAACCAGACTTGCGTCAAGCTGAACTACGGGTACTGCCAAGCGTCGGACTAGTGAGGAGTCTAACTGCAAACTCGATGGTTTGGGAAAGTACTGAAGCGTAAAAAAAGGGGGGACTGGCGCAACACGCTCAAGGAGCGCATAATCTGCCCTAGAACTCTCAAATAACTGCTTGATCAGGCGTGTAGGTGGACCGGGGAAGGTCGCATCAGATGCGTTCTTAGGAAGAGCTGTTATGAGCATTAAAACTGTTAAGACCGCAAGAAGCCTGTCTGGAGATTTGCGGATCTACTCTGCGCCCAAGGCGCTCCTTCGCCATATCCAATGGTCGCTCAATGCCATTTTCGAAGAGAAGGTAAAACTCGAGTGGGTTGTGCAACCAATGGTCGCTGGTGCATATGCCTGTGAATTGCAATGGCGCGGCAATACCGAGTGCGCATCGAAAATCGCATCGACTTTGCGAAGTTGGCATTTTGTTCGCTTTGAAGTCCGAGAGTTTCCGACTGAAGGCGGTGAAGGCGTTCTCTATCGCTGCACCCCAACCCTTGGAATGCACCAGGCTGTTACAGCCAGTACCGGAGATGTGATGATTCATGAAAACCGAATTTTGACCATTCTTTCGCAGTCAGTTGGTTACGAATCCCTTCGCGCAAATATGGAAGCCGCCTTAGGGACCGCGTGGGACGTCGAGCTTGAGAGCTATCGGCGCGGACTTGAAGAAGACCAATCGCCATTATGGATTAGTATTTAACCATGGAAAACAACGGAACCGATCTCCCACAACAGCGCCCACCAATTATGCATTCTAAATTTGCTACATGGCGTTCGATTACTGCAATCCTTACTGCGGTGATTTTGGCTGGAGGAATTGGTTTTGCTGGTTCACTCATGGGAAATGGTTTTGCTGCTCGAAGTGGAAACGCTATTACGGTTACAGGATCTGCCAAGGCGTCAGCAACTGCAGATAACGTTGTATGGACACTCATGGCTCAAGAAAGTTCTCCAACTGTCTCATCGGCTGTTAAGAAAGTTGAAAGCACCGTTGCGGCTGCGACCAATTATTTAGTTAAAGGCGGAGTTCCTGCCGATGCGATTGAAACCGCAGCTATTGGAACATATGCAATTCAGCAATATGTAAATGGAAATCAAACAGGCAAAGTTTTGGCTTATCAAGCGACCCAAAATCTGACCGTTCGCTCAAAAGATGTTGGTCTAATCAAGACTCTGAGCAACGGAATCGGTGCGCTTCTGGCAACTGGCGCGAATGTTTATAACAATGGCCCTCAGTTCTATGTTTCAAATCTTGCAACTCTTCGCCCACAGCTATTAGCTGACGCTATGAAGGATGCGCAATCTCGAGCAGAAGCAATTACTGGCGCTGTAGGTTCAAAACTTGGTGCAGTTCTTTCAGTGACAAGTGGTCCTGTACAAGTGACCGCTCCGGACTCGGTTGATACCAGTGCTGGGGGAATGTATGACACCGCAACAATTCCAAAAACTGTTACAGTCACTGTTTCTGTGAGTTTTAAGACCTCTAAATAAAAGATCTCGAAATAGTTTTAAAAACTATTCGTAAGATTTAAAAATCAGCACAACGTTATGGCCGCCAAAGCCAAATGAATCATTGATTGCTGCGATTGGTCCTGCAGGAAGTTTGCGAGGAACATCTCGAACTACATCTACCTTGACGGCGTCGTCTAGGTTTTCAATGTTGATGGTCGGTGGGGCCAGCCGATGTTTGAGCGCTAAAACAACGAAAACTGATTCAATTGCGCCGGCGCCACCAAGTAAGTGACCCGTCATTGATTTTGTTGCAGAAACTGCAACATGGCTCATATGTTCACCTAGCGCCGCCGTTAAAGCATTGGCTTCGGCAACATCGCCAGCAGGCGTAGAAGTTGCGTGTGCATTTAGATGAACAACTTCTGAAAGATCAACGCCAGAATCTCGAAGTGCAAATTTAACCGCTCGTGTAACACCCGAACCGGATGGGTCTGGAGCTGCGATGTGATAGCCATCAGATGTAAGACCTTGACCGGCTAGTTCACAATAAATAGTGGCACCGCGAGCTTGCGCATGCTCAAGAGACTCGAGAATGACAATTCCCCCGCCTTCGCCAAGAACAAACCCATCTCGATCTTTATCGTATGGACGAGAGGCTCGTGTTGGATCATCATTGCGAGTTGAGAGTGCCTTCATTGCAGCAAATCCAGCCATAGGAAGTTCGTGGACTGCAGCTTCAACACCACCAGCAATGACAATATCGGCACGGCCCGAGCGAATCATTTCCATCGCATAACCAATTGCTTCTGCGCCAGATGCACAGGCAGAAACGGGAGTGTGCACTCCAGCTTGTGCTTTAAATTCCAAACCTATGTTGGCAGCTGGACCATTTGGCATCAACATCGGAACAGTGTGCGGTGAAACTAAACGAGCGCCCTTATCGCGAAGGATGTCGTACTGTTCCAACATCGTGGTTACCCCGCCAATTCCAGAAGCGACCACAACACCTAAACGTTCGTGATCTACTTCGGGGGACCCGGCATCGGCCCAAGCTTCGCGAGCTGCAATTAATCCAAATTGCTCAGAACGATCCAAGCGACGAATTTCTACTGGCTTCATTACCTCAGCAGGTTCGACCGCAATCGTCGCAGCAAACTTCACATTAACGGAAGTCAACATCTCCTCTGGAAGAAGGCGAACGCCACTCTTGCCAGCCAGAAGTGCTTCCCATGTGCTTGGAACGTCCCCACCTAAAGGCGTGGTTGCTCCAAGTCCAGTTACTACGACGCGGATCCTAGTCATTATTAAATAATTACTATCGAACTACGAGTTTGCGACGATGAAGGTAACAGCATCAGAAACTGTTGCCATCTTTGTGACTTCGTCATCTGGAATCTTGACGCTGAACTTCTCTTCACAAGCAACAATAACCTCGACCATGCTTAATGAATCAACTTCGAGATCATCTGCGAACTTCTTTTCCATGGAAACCTGAGCTCCGTCGATGCCTGCAACTTCAACGACGATATCGCGGATTCCTGCAAGTACTTCATCCTGTGTTAGTGCCATTGCGTCATATTCCTTTTCTTTTCGGTTCTGTTCATTTCTGTTTATTCTGGTTATTTCTGGTGGGACATTACGGTAGAACAACTACTTGGCTGGAATAAACCAACCCTGCACCAAATCCTATGAGAAGAGCCAACTTACCGCTAAGTTCTGGATTCTCGGCGAGTATGCGGTCCATTGCGAGCGGAATTGATGCTGCGCTCGTATTACCTGTGGTCTGGATATCGCGCGCAATCACAATACTCTCGGGTAGCTTCATCGATTTTGCTAGTGAATCGATAATTCGCTCGTTTGCCTGATGTGGAATGAAGGCAGCTAAATCCGCTGTGGTAATTCCGGCAGCTTCGATCGCCTTATTTCCAACAGGGGCCATTTCATAGACAGCCCATCGGAATACTTTCTGACCTTCTTGTGAAATATCTGGCCATCCGATCTCATCGGTGGTTGCGCCCTTCTTAAAATCTACCCATGAAGGTTGCATCAGGATTGCATCGCGCGAATCAGCATCAGCGCCCCAAATCGTTGGCCCAATTCCTACCAGGTCAGCTTCCTCGGAAGGTCCAATAACAACTGCTCCAGCCCCATCAGCAAATATGAATGCAGTAGCGCGATCATTAAGATCTGTGAAATCTGAAAGTTTTTCCCCACCAATAACAAGTACATATTTTGCGGTGTGGTTTCGGACAAGATCACTTGCAATTCCAACACCATAACTAAAACCTGCACATGCTGCTGAAAGGTCAAATGCCGCAGCCTTTACATTACCCAAGCGGGCAATTAATTCAGTAGCCGCACTCGGTGCTTGATAAGGGTAGGTAATAGTTGAGAAAATAACTGTATCGATATCAGCTGCGGTTAATCCGGCTCGCTTAATTGCGATGACAGACGCTGCATAGGCCATATCAACTAGTGATTCACCATCGGCTGCGCGGTGACGAGCTTTGATTCCCGTGCGTTGCTGAATCCACTCATCACTTGATTCGATGGCATCTACAAGTTCAGAATTAGGTACAACTCGAGTTGGGCGGTAGGCGCCAACAGAAAGTATTCGTGTGTTCTGCGAAATTTGAGTATTTTTAATTTTCATTTTATTTCACCGCTCTATGCTTCTCGACAAATTCGCGTGCAGCAGCAAGATCATCTGGACTCTTTAGCGCAAACGTTTCTATTTCAGGATGAGCGCGCTTAATTAAACCAACTAGCGTTCCGGCCGGTGGCATCTCAATTACGCCGGTAACACCCATGCTGGCCAGAGTATCCATGCACAGATCCCAACGAACGGGTCCTGCAATTTGTCCAACGATGCGGTCTAGAAATTCTCGCCCGCTTTTAATTTCGGCACCTTCTTTATTAGAGATGATGCGAATCTGTGGATCATTTGCATGTGTGGTGGCTGCAATCTTAGAGAGAACCTCGACCGCTGGTGACATAACTTCGGTATGAAATGCTCCCGCAACTTGAAGTGGGCGAACCCGAGCACCTTCAGGTGGGTTTTCCGAGAGTGCGGCTAACTGATTCAGTGAGCCAGCCGCAACAATTTGCCCTGCTCCATTTTCATTTGCAGGAGTCAAGCCAAGTGAGATCAAATGCGAAACGACAACTTCTCGTTCTCCGCCTAGAACAGCAGACATGCCGGTTTGTGAAATTGCTGCTGCTTTCGCCATTTCACGGCCACGCGATCCAACTAACATAAAAGCATCATCTGCGCTGACAATCTTTGCGAATGTGGCGGCAGCAATTTCTCCAACAGAGTGACCTGCAACAACTGAGATTGCAGAATCATCGCCTGCAAAGAGTGCACCAGCACCTGTCAGTGCGCCTAACAACAAGAGTGGTTGAGCGTTGGCGGTATCGCGAATTTCATCAGCATCAGCGGTTGTGCCAAGGTGCGTGAGATCAACGCCGCATATGCCCGACCAGTGATTTACCATTTCTGGAATTTGCGGTCCAAGCTGTGCAAAGTGCTCGATCCACGGGGTTAAAAATCCCGGAGTTTGTGAGCCTTGCCCTGGGGCAACGATTGCAAGCATGGGGCAGAGTTTATTGCCTAACAGCGATACTGCCGGGTAAGAGGCGGTGATATCGCTACCTTCTATTGACGAGCCATACCTGTACAGCGTGAGCAGCGACTTTTGTCACTTCTCCAGGCTGAGCAATCGTGGGCTCAAAATTGGCCAGTTGGAATGCAGAATCAAAGACAGTTCTAAATGCCGTACCCCATTTTTCATGCGGCAACGTAAATTCTTGATCTTCTGTACTTCCATTGAAAAGCATCAGCAAGGCTTGATTGGCGCTCGCATCGACATACATCGAAAGATAATTGCGATTGCCTTGCTGCCAAGATTCACTATCCATCTCTTCACCGTTGCGGCGAAACCATGCAAGATCCTTACGGCTCGTACCTAGATCAAGTTCTCCTGTAAAAAATTCCTTCATCACATCAGCTAGATAAGTGCTGCGAAGTAAATTAAGCGTCGAGACAGTTTCGAAAATATCTTGTTGCGTGGCACTCGGCTTCCAGTCAAGGGCCCAACCACCGTAGAAAGCACTTTCAGAAAGAAGGTCTCCATCTTGCGGCAAGGAGTAGGCATTGTTTGACCCAAATTGGGTGCGACCCACTTCATCGCCCATTGAAATCATAGGAACGCCGGTTGAAAGTATTAGGGATGCGAGCATTGATTTTTGTAGTTTTTGCCGATCGGCTTGAATTTTTGGATCATCAGATTCACCTTCAATACCTAAATTCCAAGAGCGGTTAGTGTCGCTACCATCTCGATTGCCCTCCAGATTTATTTCATTGTGCTTTGAGTTGTATCGCACTAAATCTGCAAGAGTGAAGCCGTCATGTGCAGTTATAAAGTTTATGGATGAGCTTGGTCCTCTGTAATAAAAAATATCGTGCGATCCACTTAATCTAGATGCAAAGTCTCCAACGCCTTCTGAAAATCCTTGAGATGGATTAACTAACCAAAATTGCCGCAACGTATCTCGATAATGATCATTCCACTCACGCCATGGATGGGCGAAATCACCCAGTGCATAACCATTGATATCCCACGGTTCGACAATCAACTTACGTGATCGAAGCAGTGGCTCTGCCACTATCGCAGTCATGAGTGCGCTATGAGTTTCAATCCCGTGTTCATTACGCGCTAGCGCTGTGGCTAAATCAAATCGGAAACCATCTACGCCAATAACTTCGGTCCAAAAAAGAAGTGAATCAATAATCATGCGCACAACCCAGGTGCGACGAGAATCTACAGTGTTGCCACATCCTGTTACATCGATGTAGTGATCACCCGTGGAGCGACGATAAAAGCCCTTGTTGTCGATACCTTTGAAGTGAAGAGTTGGTCCACCTGGCCCACCTTCAGCCGTATGGTTGTAAACAACATCCAAAATAACTTCGATACCGGCAGCGTGAAGTGCAGCAACGGCTTCTTGTAATTCCTTGATGGGATCATCTGTAGCAGCATATTTTTTATGAGGAGCTGAAAAGGCAATCGCGTTATAGCCCCAGTAATTCTCTCGACCTAGAGCGTGGACGGCCGGTTCGGTCATGAAGTGATGGATGGGCAGAAGTTCAAGGGCAGTGATGCCCAACCTCTGCAAATACGAGATTGTGCTGGGATGGCCCAACGCTTTATATGTTCCGCGTTCGGCTTGCGCAATTTCCTCATTAAATATGGTCAGTCCGCGAACGTGCGCTTCATAAATCACCATCTTGGTCCATGGTTTATTCATATGTTTGATATGACGTGTATCCATATCTACAACAACTGAGTACGGAACAAATCCAGCCGAGTCGCGAGTATCCATGACGTTGATATCTCCGCTGCCTTCACCATCGGTCGCAACGTGTCCATAAATTTCAGGAACATATTGCACTTCACCGTCAAGGGAGTGGGCATATGGATCGATCAATAATTTATTTGGATTAAAGCGCCAACCATCTTCTGGGCGCCAGGGACCATAAACACGAAATCCATAACGCTGTCCGGCTCGAACACCCGCAAGATAACCATGAAAGATTGGACCGTCACGGTGGGAGAGTGCGAAGCGAGTTTCTAGCAGCTTGCCGTTGACTTCATTGAAAAGACAGATCTCTACGGCGTCAGCCGCGGCAGCCCAGATCGCGAAATTAGCTCCTTCGTCGGTGAGATACGCACCCAAGTTGCGCGGATCGGCTGGCTTCACAAACGCACCTTAGCGGTTTTGAGATACCAACTCGCGACAAATCTGTATCAATTCAAGCGCCATCAAAATAAGCGCAACCGGAAGTAGGTCTACCGAACGTTTAAGAAACCAGGGAAGACCATTTCGTATAAGCCAGACTACTTTGGCGATTTCTCCAGTGCACTTTTGCTCTTTAACTAAGGGAAGTGAAATATTCCATCCACGAGTCCGAAGCTGCGCTGCCATCTCTCGGGCTAATATTTGATGGCCGAAAGGGCCAGGATGCATCCGATCAATATGCCAGTTTCGCAAGTCATGAACATCTGGAATCTCTCGTGTACGAATCAAAATCACATCTAACTCTGATGCTACTTTTTCATACACGGCATTGACTGAATCTACTCGCCGGCGAAGTACCCGCTTTAATAATCTTGGTATACGCAATAACTGACCTGGATCATGAAGCTGAACCATCAAAATCTCACTTCCGCGAAGTAAGAGATCGGCGCAGGTACTTGTTAGATTTTTGTGAAGTACATCTGGGTCAAATCCATTTCGCAGCAAGTCATTTCCTCCGACAATAACAGCGCAAATATCTGGCTCAACTTCCATCGCCAGCGGTAATTGGACGTTTCTAACTTCCGAAGATTTAGCACCTGGCCGCGAGAAATTGAAGTAATTAACTTCTTCACGAAAATTCTCCTTTAAATAATATGCCCAACCACGCGGAGCTCCTGCTTCATCAAAGTCGCCAGTTCCGTAGGCAGCGCTGTCGCCAATCACCGCAAAAGTTAACTTTGGCGGCATAAACATTATGCGACCCGCAATTTCCTGTTGAGAACTAGTGGCGGCAAATCTGGTTGAACTTCGATGGCATCATGCAGCATTAACATATTTCGCACAGTTGCATCCCACGGCATGCTTTCCGCAACTTCTCGGGCAACGTCACGCAGTTTTGGCCGCTTCAATAAGTGTTGTACTGAATGCGCAAACGAGAAACGATTATCTGAAGAGATAGCACCGGCAGGATGCTGATTTTCAAAACGCAAGAATTCTCCAACCGCACTACTTCGTGAAGCGACTACGGGAGTCCCACTTGCAAGAGATTCAAGAGCTGCAAGACAGAAAGTTTCTAGGGGTCCGGGCGCCATAGAAATATCAGCGCTGGCCAAAATTTTTGCGACTCGATTGCGGTCAGCGACATACCCAAGGAAATCGATGGGAAGTCCATTCGCTCGCTTGCGCAATTTATGCCATAACGGACCAGTGCCAACATAAACCAGGCGGGCACGAATTCCTCTGCTTAAGAGAATTTCGAGTGTGTGGATACTTCGCTGAGGTTCTTTTTCGCGAGACATCCGGCCACAGTGAACCAATAGAACCTGGTCACCTTTAAGCATTTCTTGGCGAAGCTCTTCTGATCTGAGCGAAGGATTAAAAGTCTTTAAGTCAACTCCGAGCGAAATCTTTACTAAATTTTTGATGCCAATAGCCTTAAATTCTTTTGCTGCGAATTCTGTCGTTGCTACGACATGGTCAAAGCTCGACGCTAATTTTTTGTTATGACGGTTCACTATCAATCTCTTAAAAAATGAGGGTAGAAGTGGAAGGAAGCGGTCTACCAAGCCTCTTAAGGTTTCATGGCTAAAGACAACTGATGGAATCCCATTTTCCGAAGCCCAAGTGCCAAGAGATGTGAGTGTGAATCGGTCTGAAACTTCTAAGCGATCTGGTTTCAATCTTGCGAGAGTCTTTTTCAACTCAACATTGTTTCGAATGATTCGATATCCACCGCTTTGAGGCAAAGTTAAGCCCGGTAGCGTAATTTTGCGGCCGTACGGCGTGATTTCTTCAACGTTGTTGATCCCTGGGACTATGTAGATGAAATCGTGTCCGTAGGCTTGATATCCCTTACCAAGTTCATGCAGCGTGGTTTTTATTCCACCTGAGTTAGGGCCATAGAAATTGGCTACGTGCACGATTCTCATGCTGCGCTTCCTTCCCTTGAGATACTTGTTTCTTCCTTGACGCCCGCAAGAGGGTGATGTGAAATCACGTCAGAATAATGTTGCATGAGTTGGGCATTTACATCAGCCCAGGTACGCGCTTCAACAGATTTGCGAGATTGTATTTTCATCTCAGCTCTATCCATTCGATTAATAAAGTGAGTTACCGCGCGGCTAAGCGCATCTGGATCATCCGTGCGTAGGACATAACCTGTCTCATTCGAAAGGACTAAATCAGCTGGGCCACCTGTTGTTGGGACGATGCATGGAACTCCACAAGCTAGCGACTCTTGAACTGCTTGGCAGAAAGTTTCATTTGGCCCCGGGTGAATGAAGAGATCTAAACTGGCGTAGTGAGCAGCTAGGTTAGCGCCACTTTGAAATCCAGTGAAGATTGCGTGTGGAAGTTGTCGTTCCAATTTAATTCGTGCAGGGCCTTCTCCGACGATGACTAATTGAATTCGAGAGTCGGCATCAAGAACTTTCAAATCTGATATCCGTTTTTCATTTGCCAGACGTCCTACATAGCCAATGATTGTTTTTTTCGGCGCCCCCCATTCTGCACGTAAATCTTCTGACCGCGCCGATGGAGTAAAGAGGACGGTATTTACTCCTCTGCGCCAGAGATGGACATCATTGACGCCCAGGCCAGTTAATTCATCAACCGCTGAGCGAGAGGGAGCAAGTGTGCGATTAGTTGAGGAATGAATCTTTCCTACCAATTTACGAAGTGATCCATGTGCAGCATTAAGTCCATAATGGCGAGCAAAGCCAGCGATATCTGTTTGGTAGATCGAAACTGTCGGAATTGCTAATTTTTTAGCCACGCGCGCGGTGTATGCCCCAAGCACTAGCGGGGAAGCTAAATGCAAAACATCAGGTGCAAAGCCATCTAAAAGATATTCAAGTCGCTTAGTAGGTAAACCAAAGGGCATACCGACCGGCAGCAGAGATTGAATAGGCAGAGCCGGTACTCGTTTTACTTTAAAGCCACGATATTCGCGAACCCCACCTTCACTTTCAGGGGCTATGACCATTGCTTGATGGCCTTCAGATTCAAGATGTTCAAGGACGCGCAATACAGAGTTGGTGACTCCATTTACTTGAGGCAAAAAAGACTCAGTAACGATGCCGATTCTCATAGCGTTAGGGTCAGGTAAGCACACAACCTAAAGGTTGGGTTGATGTTACGTGTTGCTTAAAGTCTGGTGAACAAGAGATGGCTGAAGTTAGCGGTGCTTGCAAAAGAGTTACTCGTGGGTAGCATTCAGACCATGAAGATCGCTGTGTGCATAAAGCAGGTGCCAGATTCCTGGGCTGAGAAGAAAATGACTAGTGACGGTTTGCTCGATCGCGCAGCAGCAGACGCCGTACTCAATGACTTAGATGAGTATGCCGTTGAAGAAGCGCTCAAACTCGTTGAAGCCAATTCTCCATCAGGGGAAGCAGGAGAAGGCAGTGGGCACACAATCACGCTAATTTGTATGGGGCCAGAACGCGCAACTGAGGCTGTTCGCAAAGCTCTTTCTATGGGCGCAGATGATGCAATTGTTATTACTGACCCAGCACTCATTGGCAGCGATGCGCTCGCTACATCACTTGTCTTAGCAAAAGCGATTCAAGATGGCGGCTTTGATTTAGTAATGTGTGGA
>CAILYP010000064.1:0-7354 GCA_903838475.1 uncultured Actinomycetes bacterium
ATTGCTCAGGGCGTCTTGGGGCTCCCGCAACGTATTGGGAGGAGAGCGAGCATTGCGGTCGCAATTGTTTTAGTAGCAGCTGGATTTATAGATATATTCTTGCGCCCATGATGAAACTTGGGAATATCCTTTTTGTCGTGGCGATGATTTTCGCGATTGTTTTTGTCGATGTGCTATTTTTTAGAAATCACACGTTGGAACGGTTGGCAGCTAATGTGGGCATTGTCCTTTTATTTGGCGCCTTTTACTGGCGATTTTTTAAGCACTAATAAGAAGGTGCAAATCCTTCACCCGCCACCAGAAATTATTTACGATTACCAATCGTGGACAGTGCCATCAATCTTCAATCGATTTACGGGCAGGTATGCAGGTTTATACTCGAATGACGCGGCTAACTTTTCATTATAAGAAACACCCAAACCAGCGCTCGTTCCAGGATGGATCAAGCCATCTTTAAATGTGTATTCAGGTTCAAAGACATCATTTGTCTCTGAATTATGTTGCATATACTCCGAGATTCCATAATTATGAATTGCCATCCCAAGATGAAGTGATGCCGCATGCCCTATAGGCGAGACATCGGTCGGGCCGTGCACGCCAGACTTAATTTGATAAATAGCCGCGTAGTCAAAAATCTTCCGCAGCGCTGTAATGCCACCAGCATGGCTGACGGGACTTCGAACGTAATCAATAAGTTGTTCTTCAAAAAGAGCTTTATAATCAAAAATAGAATTAAAAACCTCACCTACTGCAATTGGAGTAGTTGTGTGTTGTCTTATTAATCGGAAGACATCGGTATTTTCTGCCGGAGTTAAATCTTCAAGCCAGAAGAGATCATAAGGTTCTAATGATTTACCCAAACGTGCCGCCTCGATCGGAGTTAATCGATGATGCGCATCGTGCAACAAGGGTAGCTCTGGGCCAAATTCATTTCTAACTGCTTCAAAAACTTTTGGCATATGGTTCAAATATGCGCGAGTGTCCCATTCCTCTTCTACTGGTTTACTAGACCTTTGCGCAGGTTCATAGTCATGTCGTTTACCAGCACTTTTACCTTTAGAAGACTTTCCAATACCCGGGACGCCATAGACAGAGTTAAGACTTGGTACTGCTGCTTGTACTCGAATTGCCCGGTAACCTTTTTCTTGGTGGTAGCGAATGCTGTCAAAAATTTCTTTGAAATCACTACCCGAAGCATGGCCGTAGGCCAAGCAGCCAACGCGACTTGCCCCACCCAGTAATTGATACAATGGCACGTTGGCGGCTTTAGCTTTGATATCCCAAAGTGCCATATCGATAGCTGCTATTGCAGTCATCGTTATTGGGCCACGGCGCCAATAGGAACCACGATACAAGTATTGCCAAGTGTCTTCAATATTTTGTGCATCACGCCCAATGATTATCGGAACCAAGTGATCTCGAAGATATGAAGCAACAGATAACTCTCGACCGTTTACAGTCGCATCACCATATCCGACCAGACCAGATTCAGTGACAATCTTTAAAGTTACAAAATTTCGACCAGGGGAATGTACGAAGACATCGGCTTTAGCAATATTCATTCCAATCGCCACAAATTCTCCGTTCTACTTTAAGTTAGGTTTAAAGACTTTCATACAGTTTGAGTTAAATCAAGCGTTAAAAGCCTTGTAGATCTAATCTTAAAAAGGTACACTTTCAACCAGAGGTGAGGGATGAAATTTTCTTTACTTAGATGAAAGGGAATCTAGATATTCATGAATACGAAAAAGTATGGGGACTTGAACGTTGATATCTGTGATTCCGCAAGTGATCTTGGATCCCGCGCGGCTTCAGATTTTGCAAAAAATGTCACAGAGGAATTGAAAAATAAATCAGAGATCAGCATTATTTTAGCAACTGGAAATTCACAACTCCCATTTATAAATGCCATTAGAAGTCAGCCTGGAGTTGATTGGTCTAAAATTTCGGTTTTTCACATGGATGAATACATAGGTATGGCGAAAACTCATTCCGCAAGTTTTGTTCGTTGGATGGAAGAACGAGTAGTAGCAGAGCTAAAGCCAAAGAATTTTTTTGGAATTCAAGGTGATGCTGCAGACGTATCTAATGAAGTACAGAGATATTCAGACCTATTGGCAAAGCACGAACCATCGATTTGCGTGATGGGTATCGGCGAAAATGGGCATGTTGCCTTTAACGATCCACCGGCTGATTTTGAAACAAAAGATTTAGTTAAGATCATAAAACTTGATGATCTCGCCTGTCGCCTCCAGCAAGTTAACGAGGGGCATTTTCCCTCGCTAGATTCTGTCCCTGAATCTGCCATCACCTTAACCGTCCATGCATTATTAAAACCAAACAAGGTAATGGTTTTAACGCCAGAAATGCGAAAAGCAAAAGCAGTTAAAGGCGCGCTTGAGGGTCCAATAACTCCTAGCTGTCCAGCTTCCATCTTACGCACAGCGCCAAACGCACACTTGTACTTAGATTTAGATTCTTCTTCACTCCTAAACTCTTAGTGGTTGTCTGAGTTTCTTTTTGTATTTGCCTGCGTGACCATCTGTGTTGGGTTTACGTACCTTAATGCGAGAATCAAAATAAATAGTGTTGTTAGCATATAGAAGACGGCCATGGCACTTATTGCTTGATACGGCCGAATGCCGGAAGCAAAAACTGCATAATAAAGCGCAACTACTAAAGTTGTAGAGCCCGGACCACTGACGAGATAGGTGAGCTCGAATAGTGCAACGGTTTGAACTAGTACCAGAAGCCCAGCCGCCAACAATCCAGGAACTATAAGAGGCATAAGAATTTTGATGAAGATTTGACGTGTATTTGCGCCACACATGCGCGCAGCAGCCTCAAGTTTTGGGTCAATCTGTTCGATAAAAGGAGTCAACACAAGAATTACAAATGGAATAGCCGGCACTAAATTTACGACAATAACACCAAGGATCTTCCCCCCCAAGTGTAACTTGTAAATAAAAGTTGCTAATGGAATTCCATAAGTTATCGGTGGAAGCATTATTGGAAGCAAGAAGCAGAGCATCACAAGTTTTTTACCAGGGAATTTCCTTCGCGCCAA
Organism: uncultured Actinomycetes bacterium; assembly: GCA_903838475.1. Lineage (GTDB taxonomy): Bacteria > Actinomycetota > Actinomycetes > Nanopelagicales > Nanopelagicaceae > PALSA-747. Next base: position 3,068 of record CAILYP010000064.1, read on the forward strand.
TGCGTATGCCGCTGGTGCACCTACTAATATGGAAATCAGCACCACTGTTATAGCAATTTCTAATGTAACTCTAAGCAAGCCATAAACCTGATAATTTTGCCAAGCCATAATATAAAAACTGGTTGTCCAACCGTGTGGCAGCCATCCAGAGAACCATTCTTGTCCAAAAGAACTGATTATTACAGTACCTATTACTCCAAGTAGATTGAGAAAAAAGAAAACAATTCCGCCCCAAATAAACCAACGCTTCAGGGTTAAATTGAATTTGGCCCCAGCAATCTTTTCTTCTAGTTTAACTTGAGTTTCAATCATCCCTTAGTACCTGCTGTACTTCCACTATAAAGCTTTGAACGCAAGAGAAATACCGAAGCAATTACAAATAGCTCAAAGAACGCGGAAATTATAGAGATTGTCGAAGCCATCGAATAATCGAATTTCTGAGTAACGGCATCAGCCGCTGCGATAGCCAAAACATGTGAGTCACCTGATGGGTTACCAAGAAGCTCTGCCGATGGAAAAACTGAAAAGGCTAAAACGAAGTTTAAACAAAAAGTGATCGCCAACCCAGGCGCCAACAATGGAAAAGTAATAAAACGGAAAACTTGGCGAGAATTCGCACCTAAAGTGCTGGCCGCCAATTCTAAACTTGGATTAATACTCGATGCATATGAGAGCATCAGTAAGAACGCAAAAGGAAAACCAGAAATCACTAGAGATATTATTACGCCCCAGAAGTTCTGTAACAGCCGCAAAGGTTGGGAGATAATCCCTACGTCCATCAAAGTTTGGTTTAGCCAACCACTTGGGTTTAAATATGCGTATAAGCCTTCTGCAATTAAAACTGTGCCTAAGCTCATCGGAATAACTAATAACGTATTGATCGGCCGAGTTCTTTTAACGTATTTTCGCACGTAAACTGCGACCGGAAGCGCCGCTGAAATGTTAATAATAGAAACCGGAAGGGCAATTCTGAAAGTGTTAAAAATTGTTCGGCGCATATATGTGTCATGGAAGAATGATTTATAGTTTCCTAAGAAACCAGAATGATTTATTGGGTGAAATGAAAGAAAGATTCCATATATCGATGGGTAGACAAAGAAAACTAACATCATGGTGAGGGCAGGGATGATGAGCACCAGTACTCTATCAACGCCTCTATCAGCAAAATAATGCTTTAGGCTATGTTTTGTTTCAAGCGCCATATTGCTAGTAGGACTAGTCATTGTTATCTGGGAACACAAGTACCCGGTTGGCGGGTACTGACAACGAAATATTCGAACCTACCTGAGTTGCAGTTACTGTGCGAACAATTAAATTGGTATTCGAGTCAACCTCAACTTCCAGTGCATATTCCCGCCCTTGATATTCGGCAGCAATCACCCTGCCTTGGATCAAATTCTCACCACTTGTTGAGAGCTCAAGGTTATCGGGGCGAATTGCGACTTTTACCTTTTTTAAATTATTAGCACTTCCAAAATTTGTAGAAACTAACTTTAGAGAAGCCAAACTTACCTCTATCGAACCAGAATTCAACTGTTTGGATACTTCCATAGAAAGCAGATTTCTATAGCCCATAAAGTCAGCGACAAAAGAATTTGTTGGGTTTAAATAAACTTCTTGTGGAGTTCCAATTTGTTGCACTTTGCCACTATGCAAAACGACTAAGCGGTCTGCCATAGATAAGGCTTCTTCTTGATCATGGGTTACGTAGATCGTCGTAAGACCCAATTCTTTGTGCAACTTCTTTATTTCTCCACGCATTTCAATTCTAAGTTTTGCATCTAAATTGGAGAGTGGCTCATCCATCAACACAACTTCAGGTTCTATTACAATTGCTCTTGCGATGGCAACACGTTGCTGCTGTCCACCGGATAATTCATGCGGGCTTTTTTCAGCATGCTCGCGAAGCTGAACCAATTCTAAAGCTTTATTAACTCGGTTTAGAATTTCCTTTTTTTCTATCTTCTTAATCTTTAAGCCAAAGGAGATATTCTCCCGAATAGTTAGGTGTGGGAAAAGAGCATAATTTTGGAAAACCATACCGAACTCACGTTTTTCTGGCGGAATAGTATCTATGCGGCGGTCATCGAGGTGGATTGATCCCGCAGTAAGCGGGATCAATCCAGCAAGGCAGTTAAGAGCTGTTGATTTTCCACAACCAGAAGGCCCGAGTAGTGCTACGAATTCACCTTTTGGAATCTCCAAAGTTAATCCGGAAAGCGCTACTGATTTGTCATAAGTGCGTGACATATCACTTATGCGCAAATTTCTAAAACTTCCTGCTCTCAATGTTTCCCCTTCAGTTTTGATCGATTTATTTGGCAACTACTTTAACTTCGCGCCACCGATATCCGAATCCCACTTAGCAAACATCGCTGCAAGTGCAACACCTGGAAGTGGTGGTTGCGCAGGATATTTAGCTATCAAGTCTGGATAAGTATCTGGTCGACCATAAGTATTGAATACAGCCCGGCTTTGTGCGGTAGCCATACCAATAGTTACGCCTTTTACGGCAGGACCTGGATACATGTAGCCATCGTCATAGGCATAAGCCTGGGATGCGGGTTTTAGAATCCATTTCATCAAGTCCAAAATGACTGCGAGCTTGTCAGCGCTCACTCCCTTCGGAATTGCCAAGTAGGTTGCATCTTCAATCCACGTCGTTTTATCGAAAGTAGAAATAAGTGCGCCTGCAGGAACTGTGTGGATAGCTCGTACGTTAACGTCCCAGCCAGTTGTGCTTGGTACTAGCAATTTAGTTCCAGCCGCCAACTCGCGCATACTCTTGCCAGTTCCTGTTGTGTAATAAGGGATGTTAGAGCCCAATTCTTTTAGGAATGCCCAAGTTTTATCCCATCCTTTAATTGGATCCATTGGATTGCTGTCACCAAGGATGTAAGGAAGTCCCTGTACGAAAGCACGACCCGGTCCAGAGTTGGATGGGCGGCCGTAGGTGAATTTTCCTGGATTAGCTTTTACCCAATCCAATAAAGCCTGCGGAGTTTTTGGCACGTTCGTAACTTTTCCCGGGAGATAAGTTAGTAAAGGACCAACATCACCAAAGTCGTCAACAATTGCATAACCTTGCGCAATATCAAGCATTTGCTTGGCTCCAGGAAGGTATGTATCGATTGATTTACCCAGTACATTGTTGTAATTTGGAGTTAATTTCGTTAACAATCCCTGTGTAATGGCTGGGGCTAGCGCATCATTTCCAGTTAACAGCAGGTCTATCTGCAATTGACCAGCATTTTCTTGCGCCTGAAGTTTTCCAGCAATTTCAGTTGCGTCGCCCGAGTCAAAATTTACCTTTGAAATATACTGTGGGAAATGTTTTACATAATTTTGAATAATGGGCTGCATGACCTGAAGGTCGCCAGCAACGTCAACTAGGTTTAACGTAACTGGATGCTTTGGCATTGGAAGATTGCCATTTGAAGTCGAGCCAGCAGCTCCCGAACTAGTAGGCAGGATAATTCCGCATAGAAGAGCGGTGCTTGCCACGGCAATTACCACTCTCTTCTTGTTAACACTCATTAAGTTCCTCGATTCTGTGTATTAAAACAGGCTCGATCTTAAGATGCGATCACCCCAGACACGCCTGTGGTTCGCAACATTAAAGGCTACTTGTAGGCAATTCAAGGGATTTTCGGCACGAATTCACAAAAAGCAGTCCTGAATGCACTTTTTGAATCAGCTCAATCAATTTGAAGGTTGAAACCGCGTGCCGCGACTGCAGAAAATATTTTACTTAGGTACAAAGTGTTGACAAATCTGGGTATGTATCACCCGTAGCGCTACCTACTGGAGCAGTTTCGCTAAGTCTCCCAGAATCATGCCTGCTCACGATGCTGCCTAAGGTGAGAATAATGCTGCCAAAGAAACACAGTGTGGCGCCGGCGATTGTCAAACCAATAAACCTTAGTTTTACCTTATCTTTTGGAAACCTCTTGAAAGCCTAGGTTCTAAAAGGTTTTTTTGCTCGATACTAAGGGCGTGAAACAAGTAAGCAATTTACTTTACGTGGGTTCGATGATTTTCGCGATTGTTTTTGTCGATGTGCTATTTTTTAGAAATCACACGTTGGAACGGTTGGCAGCTAATGTGGGCATTGTGCTTTTGTTTGGCGCCTTTTACTGGCGATTTTTTAAGCACTAATAAGCTGGAAATCTGACCCAAATACGCCTAGTAGACTTCCCAGACGCTGTGCGCCCCCGTAGTCCAATGGCAGAGACAGAGGACTTAAAATCCTTCCAGTGTCGGTTCGAGTCCGACCGGGGGCACCAC
>CAILYP010000065.1:0-20087 GCA_903838475.1 uncultured Actinomycetes bacterium
AAAATCATGGCCGCTAAAAATAAAGTGAATGTATTGACCGTGTATTTTCCTATTTTCATGACTGCCGCCATTTTGCAGCTGACTTACACCTACAGAGCACTCGATTCTGCAATAACAGCAGTTGATATCAAAGTCATTGTTGAGGCTTCGAGGAGTCTGGGCGCAACTTGGTTCACGACCATTATAAGAGTCATTATTCCTGCAATAAAGAGCGGCATTATCGGATCGCTTTTCTTATCCTTTGCGTTGGCGGTTGGCGAATTTACTTTAACATCGTTGCTCCACTGGGAGACTTTTCCTACGTGGACTGTCGTAGCCGCACAACAAAACATTCTTGGCGCAATCGCAATATCAGTCTTCTCCTTTGCATTAGCAATTGTCGTCCTGACAACTGTCGGAGTTTTGGCAGCTCGAAAGAGAAGTTTGAATCTGGTTACTGAATCGCAAGAGATGGAGTGAAAATGGCTAAACAACGTTCAAGTAGCACCCTCACATTAGAAGGAGTCACTCGTTCATTCGGCACAACTTTGGCGCTAGATGGCCTGGACTTGACGATTGAGCCTGGTGAGTTAGTAGCTCTTCTAGGTCCTTCGGGTTGTGGCAAGACCACGGCGCTTCGAATAGTTGCGGGCTTGGAAACTGCAGACACTGGAACTTTGCTAGTAAATGGTGTTCGTTATAACGATACGCCAGCAAACGAACGTGACATGGGCATGGTATTTCAAGCGTATTCACTCTTTCCTAATATGACAGTAGCTGAAAATATTGATTACGGTCTTCGTGCACGCAAGATGGATCTGCCAAAGCGAATGAAGCAAGTTCGAAAAATGTTGCAGTTAGTCGATCTTGAGGAGAAGAGCACCCGCTATCCCCATCAATTATCTGGTGGTCAGCAACAACGAGTAGCACTTGCACGAGCTCTTGCTATCGAGCCAACAGTTTTATTACTCGATGAACCACTCTCGGCACTCGATGCTCAGGTTCGCTCGCAAATTCGTGAAGAAATTCGCGCAATTCAATTAGAACTGGGAATTACAACGTTATTCGTAACCCATGACCAAGAAGAGGCGATGGCGATTGCAGATCGTGTTGGCGTTATGAATAAAGGCAAGTTAGAACAAATTGATAAGCCAACAATTCTGTATAACGAACCAGCAACGCCGTTCGTGGCCTCATTTGTTGGTCAAGCAAATAGATTACCTGCAACTGTCACTGGTAAAGGTAATGTTAAAGTTTTGAGCCAAAAGATTTCACTTTCAAGGCATTCTGCTAATTTAATAGATGGTGTTGCGGTTGAGGCGCTAATACGTCCAGAGTCAATCACTCTTACTTCAGATAAAGATGAGGACGCTACCAACGGTTTGCTTATCTCAAAATCATTCCTCGGGCCACTCACAAAACTTGGTGTCGCAATTGAAGGACTTCCTATTATTCACATCAATTCGCAGAGTAAGGATGTTAAAAATTTAGAAATCGGCAATCGAATCTCTTTCAAAATCGTTGCTGATGAAATTATGGCTAGAAATGTCTAATTTTGATTCGCGCGTTAAAAGAATCGTCCGTGGGACAGCGAATGATAAAGGTTGGCGCAACCTTGAGTTGGATGAAGGTGAAACCATTGAGGGGGTCTCACCTTCACCCAATGCAGAATCGATCTTAAGTCTGATTCATATTTCAGATTTACATATATGTGATGCTCAATCCCCGGCTCGACTTGAACTATTGGATCGCATGGCCGATCCTCACAACCCGATGTCAGAGGTTATAAAACTCGTGGGCACTTATCGCCCTAATGAAATGCTGACCACGCAAACACTTGAGGCAATGGTTCAGACCATTAATGGAATTGATCATGGAGTAGTAACAACGAGGCCGATTGATGCAGTTGTGGTTACTGGCGATGTCACCGATAACGCACAAGGCAATGAGTTGAATTGGTATTTCACGTTAATGGATGGTGGTGAATTACTTCCCGACAGCGGTGACACATCAAAGTGGGAGGGACTATCTTCGAGTGATCCTGCTACTTATGACACTTCTTATTGGAATCCTGATGGTACTCCTGAGGGATGCGAAGATGATTTTGCTCGATCACTGTATGGCTTTCCGACAGTTCCTGGATTACACGAGGCTGTACGAAAAGCTTTTACTGCCACCGGTATCCGCCACAAATGGCTTGCAACCCACGGAAATCATGATGCTCTGATTCAAGGCACTCTTCCGGGGGATGAAATGGTTCGCAACCACGCAATTGGTTCAGAGAAGGCAATAGCCCTTGCGCCAGATGCTGATCTTTCAAAACTTTTTGAAAACTTCAATCAAGTTGGACCTGTTACGTATTTAGACCCTCAAGGAACAAAATATCGAACTGTAACTGCTGATCCGAAGCGTGAAATTAATCATGAGGATACGTGGGCAAAGATTCATCAAGCTTGCGATCACGATCATGGCCTCAATCAAGTTAGTGCATCGAGTGGTATCAAGTATTGGTATCGAGATATCAATGGAATTCGACTGGTTTCCTTAGATACCGTAAACCATCATGGCGGCTGGCAAGGTTCTTTAGATGAAACTCAATTTGAATGGTTGAAACTTATATTGAAGGATACCGAACCAAATTATTTCGTCATTCTTTCTCATCATCCGTCTTCCACTCTATTTAATCTATATCAACCCGAGGGAACAGCTCGCAGAGTTGGTGAATCTGAAGTAGTAGAGCTCCTCATCAATGAACCTCGCGTTATTCTCTGGCTTGCTGGACACAACCATGAACACAAAGTTGAACGATTTGGTGATGAATTTGGTGGATTCTGGCATATACAAACCGCTTCAAATATTGATTGGCCACAGCAAGGAAGACTCATTGAAATCTTGAAGGATGGAGAAAAACTTGTTATTGCAACATCAGTTTTTGATCACCAGAGTCCCGTATCTCTTGACGAAGCGACAAGTGATCTCACTAACCCGGTTAATCTTGCCGGCTTGTCACGAGTGCTGGCAGCCAACGTTTGGCAGCGTCGCAGCGGGGAATTCGATCTTGAATTATTAGCTGGCGAGAAATCTGACAGAAATCGTTACCTCTGGTTATAGAAAGTGCTAGAACTGGAGCGTGGAAAACGACCTAGATTTCGATGTGGTGATTATTGGCTCAGGCTTTGGCGGCTCGGTGGCGGCCCTGAGGTTGAGCGAAAAAGGCTACAAGGTCTGCGTTATTGAAGCTGGGCGTCGTTTTTCTGACCAGGATTTCCCAAAGACTTCCTGGCGCCTGCGAAGATTTTTGTTTGCGCCTCGGCTAGGTCTCAATGGAATTCAGCGCATACATGCGCTGCCAAATGTCTTGGTTTTGGCTGGCGCAGGCGTGGGAGGTGGCTCACTTGTCTATGCAAATACTTTGTACACCCCACCTGATTCCTATTTTAATGATCCCCAATGGAAACATATTACTGATTGGAAGAGTGAGCTCGCTCCTTGGTATGAACTAGCTCATCGAATGTTGGGCGTCGCAAAAAATCCTCTCATGACACCCTCGGACGTTGCAATGAAAGAAGTTGCAGATGAAATGGGAGTAGGCCACACATTCACGTTAGCTCCGCTCGGTATCTATTTTGGTGACGGAGCTGGAGTCAAAAGCGATGATCCATTTTTTGGTGGGGCGGGACCCTCGCGCTCAGGCTGCCAACACTGTGGCGCATGTATGACTGGATGTCGCCACAATGCCAAGAACACACTTCCAAAGAACTATCTCGGGCTCGCCGAAGGTATTGGTGCCACAGTTATTCCAGAAACTACGGTCACTTCTTTCGAAGAGGTTAATGGATCGTGGATTATTAAAACTCGCAAAAGTAGTTCATGGCTGGGAATTAATAAGACTTTCACCGCCCGCCAACTCATTGTTGCAGGTGGAACGTATAACACTCAAAAATTATTGCATCGCCTAAAAGATAATAAGAAGTTACCAAATCTTTCAGATTTCCTAGGAAAACTTTCCCGAACAAATAGTGAGGCCCTCACTGGTGCGCTCATGCCTAAATCTAAGATTGACTACTCGATTGGCGCCGCGATTACATCGTCATTTTATCCAGATGAGCACACTCACGTTGAACCGGTGCGATATGGAAAAGGCAGTAATTCGATGGCGCTATTGCAGACAATCATGACGGATGGAACCAAGCTTTCTTCGCGCCACAAGCAGTGGTGGAAGACGGTATTGCGACATCCAAAGATGCTGTATCGAATTTTGAATGTGAAAGGCTGGAGCGAGCGCACTGTTATAGCCCTCGTAATGCAAAACGTTGATTCCTCCATCTCGGTGAAAGGGAAACGAGACTTTCTTGGGTCTTGGAAGTTAACTTCTGAAAATGATTCTGAACATCCCAACGCCACCTACATTCCGGCGGCCAACGAAGTTGTGCGGCGGATTGCGAAAAATCGGGGTGGGATTCCTGGCGGAAACATTGGAGATTTATTAAATGCACCTTTCACGGCTCACTTCGTGGGTGGCTGCGTGATTGGTGATTCGGATAAAACCGGAGTGATCGATCCCTACCATCGAGTCTGGAATTACCCGACTCTGCATATTGTCGATGGGGCTAGTGTGACCGCCAACCTCGGGGTTAATCCTTCGCTGACGATTACGGCCCAAGCCGAACGTGCAATGAGTTTTTGGCCAAACAAGGGTGAGACCGATGGCCGCCCACGTCAGGGTGAGCCTTACGCCCGCTGCACGCCTGTATTTCCACGCTCACCAGCCGTCCCTGCTACCGCATACGCAGCACTTCGCCATAAACTTTAGGGGTGATTTTTTCGGGTTATAGACCACCCATTTTTACTTCGTCATGATGTATTCATGGAATTAGGCGCACTTAAGGGTGATTTCCTTCCCCCGCTACCAGGGGTGAGAATTGCTTCTATAACTCCACCACCGGTAAACCCTAATTTTATAGTGCGTACGAAGCTTCTTCAGCTATTGAATCATCCCGCGCCTTACGCCACCGTTATTGTTGCCCCGGGCGGTTTTGGGAAAACTAGCCTGGCTGCGCAATGGGCTGCAGAAAAACCAGAAGAAACAATGTGGATTACCTTAACTGAAAATTTATCTGCAACTGAATTTCTAAAAAAATGTATTTCTAGTGCACGTCGCGTAATACCAAATTTTGCGGTATGGGCTGAGAATTCATTAGAAAAAGAGTTAGATCACGAAGCTATCAGCATCAAAATTGTGAATGAAATTAGTGCGCTTGCCCAGCATTTTCGAGTGATATGGGATGGTACTGACAGACTAAGTCCTGAGCTATTTCCCTTAATCCAAAATTTTTTAAATCTTGCCCCACTCAATTTATCGACGCTCTCACTTCGCCGCACCCTTCCAGATGTCTCCTATTCGCGTGCCGCTAGTCTAAATGCATTTCTATTGCTCACAGCCGCTGACTTAAAATTTTCTGATTCAGAAATCAGCGCACTTGCGGCAATCAATAAAATTGATTTGAAGAATCCTCTATTTACTCAGCAGCTAAATCTTGCTGGTGGCTGGCCAGTAGGGCTTCAATTATTAATTCAAAAATTAAATAACGAAAGCAACGGTACTATTTTACAAGAATCTATCCTTACAACACAGGGGAGTTTAATTGTAAATAACGCCGTAGAATCTTTGGATAAAGATTCCAAAGAAATTTTAGAAAATCTGGTTTTTCTTGATGAATTCTCGTCAGAGAATATTGAAAATATTACAGCTTCGAAAGCTAAAGCAGAGCAAGCGTTAAGGCTGGTTAAATCTGGAGTGTTTCTCTACCAGGTTTCGGAAAGTCCAGATTTATTTAAGATGCAGCCCTTAATCAAAGAATATTTAATTTCCTCCTTAAAACTTAATACTGAAAAGTTCACTACGATAGGAAAAAAATCAGCTGAGTTACTTTTCAATCAAGGTCAGACTCTTCAGGCAATGAAGATATTTGAAGAAATTGGTGAGGAAGAGAAGGCCTTCGATCTCGCAAGGAGAAGTGTTTCAGAGTTGATTTTCAGCGCAAATGATAATGCGCTAAAAAAGTTTAAGGAAATAATAGGGGAAAGATTGGGTATCGGACCAGCCGGTCCAGTTGGGCTTGAAATTTATGCCAACGTTGCTGTGGGAAACAACGAGTCAAGTTTTCATGATCTAGAAACTTTAGAATCGATGATTGCTGGTACTGAAACCGCACGCGGAGCGGCTGACGAAATAACATTGATGAAGTCTAGGCTTGCTTTTACATTTGGAAAATTTAATGAATCTATAGAGTTATTTTGGGCAGCCCACCATCATAAAATGAGTGAATATGGTGAGAAAGTGAAGGGGATACCCAAGTATGCGTTAACAGGTATTGGACCTGCTTTAGACTCTGCTTTTTTGACGGATGACGTTGATTCGCTCTGGAAAATGTCAGATTTGATTCAAGCATCAAATATTGCAAATAATTCGGCGAAAAACCTCAACTGGTTAACGTCTCAAGCGCTGGCGGCGCACTCTCAAGGTAGATTCAATGATGCATATTCGTTGGGTAAAAGCGCAATTGCTGTTGCAGAAACTCGCAAAGCCGGTGGCGCCTTCATACCTTATTCTGCGTTTTATTGTGTTGCTGATTCGCTGAGGGAATTTGGGAAAGAAGAGCAGTCACTTGCCTTATTCGATCAAATCCTTTCGACCGCATTGAAGTACAAACAATATCCTTGGGCTGTAGCTTTTTATTCACGGAAAGCTTTGGTTTATAGCCAAATGTCTCAGAATACGCAGGCGCTACTAATGATTGCGCAGGCTCGCGCGGTAGCGTCAGAGCCCTTGGTAGACCCAAGTCTCAATCAAATAATCGATGACAATGAGATTGTGATTCGAGTGCAGACTCACGATACAACTAGAATCACTGAATTACTGACAAGGATGCCTGGCTCGATTACCGCTCTGGCATTTAGGACAGCATTTCTTGCATCTCAGAATTTAGCTAAGGCCAATGAAATTCTTGATCAATTTCCAGAGATATCTCCTCGGCATAAAGTTGTGAAGAAGATCATCTTTTTGCAAGTATTTGCTCACGACTCTACGTTGTCACATTCATACTTAGAGGATGCTCTGGACATTGCATCTGCGGTAGGGATGCGTCAAATCTTTATACAAGGTACTTTAAAGCATAGAGAATTAATCTTAACCCTCGCAGAAAAAAAACCGACCGTATATCTGCAAGGCCTGGCATCTGAAATAAGAAAGCAGTTGAATGCAAGTAAGAATCACGGGGGTACGGGAACTGATGAGCCGCTTACTAAGCGAGAGCTTGAGATTTTGCGCAGACTCGCGACGGGACTGCCTTTAAATCAAATCTCGGTATCACTACATATCTCAATTAACACAATGAAAACGCACTTAAAAAATATTTACCGTAAAATGAATGTTGATTCTAGGGAAGAAGCAGTAACCCGAGGAAAGATGTTAGCTCTATTTTAAAGTGAATCCATGATGTGGCGATTGCCGCGATCAAAAGTAAAGTAATTCCAGGCCCAGTCAGCTACGGTTCCAATTCGGTTGCGGCCGCCGAGTAAGTAAATCAAATGCAAAAAGAGCCAGGCAAACCAGGCTATCGGACCTCGTAGTTTTATTCTTTTAACTTGGACAATTGCTTTATGCCGTCCGATAGTTGCCATCGAACCTTTATCTCTGTACTTAAATTCTTTTAGGGGTTCGTTCTGTTTAACTCGGTGAATTTGGTCAGCGACAAAGCGGCCTTGCTGAATTGCAGTAGGTGCCACCATTGGGAGAGGGCGACCATTCGTATCCATTACTGCGGCGTTATCTCCGATGGCCCAAATATGTGGATAGTGTGAAACTTGAAGTGTTGAATCTGTCTTAATTCGATTTCCGACTAATGGAAGATTGAGAAGTCCAAGTTCTTCTACTCCTTTTACACCTGCTGCCCACACTGTAATTTCAGATGGAATTGAAGCTCCATCTGAGAAATAAATTTTCCGACTAGAAACTTTTTTAACTTGGGTACTCAATAGGACCTTCACTCCGAGTCCTTCTAAATCCTGTTTTGTCCGCTCTGAGAGATCTTCATCAAACATTGGAAGCAACCTAGGGCCAGCTTCAACAAGGTAGATATCAATATGCTTTGAAGCATGAAAGTTATCTTTCATCAAAGGTCCTCGGACTAATTCAGCGAGCGCACCTGACATCTCAACCCCTGTTGGTCCACCGCCAACTAGTACAACAGATAGGCGAGTGTTATCTTCGAATCTACATAGATCTTCAAATCGACGCATTAATTCAGAGCGAATTGCTAGCGCTTCATGAATATTTTTCATTCCTAATGCATGCTCTGCAACACCCGGTACGCCAAAATCTGAAGTTGCAGACCCCAGTGCAATAACTAGGTGGTCGAAGGGCAGCACTTCGCTGCTATCGAGTTTTACAGTCTTGTTTTTATGGTCTATTGATATGGGAGAACCCATTCTAAATTTTGCTCCAGTTTTCCGAAGCGCCCCGCGAATCGGGTATGCCACGTGGTCTGCGGCTAAGGAGGCGGTGGCCACCTGATAGAGGAGCGGCAAAAAAGTCTGATAGTTGTGGCGATCAACAACTGTGATATCTGCGTCATGGCCGATGGCTTTAGCTGCGGTTAATCCTGCGAATCCGGCTCCAAGAATTACCACACGGGGTTTTGACATGACTGGCCTCCATCACTACCTAATTCGCTCTTTAAAAATCAAGATTATCTATTCGCCATTGAATCCTCACTAAGTCTACTGTTTACCCTATGGCTGACCTAAATCGAAAAATACTTGTCACAGGAGCGTCTGGATATGTTGGCGGACGATTGGTCCGCTCACTTCTGGAGAAGAAATTGGATGTTCGAGTCTTCGTCCGTGACCGGAACAAAATCGCCCGTCAACCCTGGGAATCACACGTTGAAATCACGGTCGGCAATGCAAGTGATTTTGACGCTACCCACAAAGCTTTAACAGGGATTCATACTGCTTACTACCTTCTACATTCCATCAACTATTCAACGCGCTTTGATGAAATTGAAGCGCAGATGGCTCGGACATTTGCTAAAGCTGCGCAAGCTTCAGGCGTCCAACAGATTATTTATCTCGGCGGAATAGCCAACGATCAGAAGCGAAGTAAGCATCTTGAATCTCGGGCAAATACAGGCCGTGAATTAGCTTCAGGGACAGTGCCTGTCATGGAAATTCGAGCTGGAATCATTATTGGCTCAGGATCTGCATCCTTTGAAATGCTTCGTCACTTAACTCATCGCCTTCCCATTATGACAACGCCAAAATGGATTTCAAATCGAACTCATCCGATAGCAATTAGAGACATTCTTTATTACCTATCTGAAGCTGGAAAGTTAAAGAAACCAGTTTCAGGAATTTTCGATGTTGGTGGACCAGAAGTTATTAGCTATGAAGAGATGATGCAAATTTTTGCCAAACTATCTGGGCTGCGCAGGCGCATAATTATTAAAGTTCCGGTCTTAACACCTAAATTATCGAGTTTATGGATTGGCTTAGTAACCCCAGTTCCCACAACTCTTGCTCGGCCATTAGTGGGCTCACTCATTAGCGAAGTCGTCGCAGACCCTGCAAAAAGTCTTGATGCAATTATTCCGCCACCACCAGAAGGCTTACTTCCATTAAAGCAAGCAATTGAATTTGCACTCTCTAAGACATCGGGCAATGAGATCGAAACACGATGGTCAGATGCCACTGGACCCACTGCTCCTTGGCAGAAAGCGCAGAGTGATCCAACCTGGGCTGGTGAAACGCTCTACTTTGATAAGCGAGAGCTAATCACTGATGCCTCACAAAAATCTGTTTGGGAAGCAATTGAAAGAATTGGCGGGGACACCGGTTGGTATGGGACAGGTCTTCTCTGGTGGTTGCGGGGTTTAGTTGATCGCTTGCTGGGTGGCGTTGGACTTCGCCGCGGGCGTCGAGATCCAGAACATTTGCGAACTGGTGATGCTGTTGATTTTTGGAGAGTTGAAAATTTAGTTCCTGGAGAAGAGTTGAAGCTGTATGCAGAAATGATCTTGCCTGGTAAAGCATGGCTTGAGTTCAAAATTGAAGAAATGTCTGATGGACACTTGCGTCTCATTCAACAAGCGACTTTTCAACCGCGCGGCTTAGGGGGCCAGCTGTATTGGTTTATGGTTGCTCCTTTTCATTTCCTTGTTTTCCCCACCATGCTTAAAAATCTTATTAAAAGCGCAAAGGAACACGACACGCGTGCATGAATTTAATTCAGAGGTCGAAGAGTTGGCTCACGATATTTTGCGGTATTCACTCTTGCGCCTCAAGCAGGAGCCACCTTTAGATCATGCGAAAAGCCCCGAGGAATTATTTCTTGAAGCTGGTAACACCATTACCGAAGCTGGGCTAGGTGGAAAAGAAGCCCTTCGAGTTTTTACAGATGTACTAGCTCCTTCCTGTCTTTCAACTGACCATCCTTCATATCTAGCATTTATCCCATCTGCGCCGAGTGAACATGCAACTCTTTTTGATCTGGTGGTTGGAGCAAGCGCTATCTATGGCGGCTCATGGGTGGAGGGTGCTGGCGCAGTATTTGCTGAAAATCAAGCACTTCGTTGGATAAGTGATTTAGCAGCTCTTCCGCAAACGGCCGGAGGAGTATTCGTTCAAGGTGGAACTATTGGAAATCTTTCTGCGCTCGTCGCTGCACGCTACACCGCACGGGAAAAAGCAAAAGCCCAAGGCCGAAAGGTTGATCGCTGGGTCATTGTTGCAAGCAATCAAGCCCATTCATCTGTTAAATCTGCTGCCGATGTGATGGATTGTGAGATCCTTTTTGCAAATGCCGATGAGGATTTAGTTCTGAGAGCGTCGGCAGTAGAGAGTGCAATAAAGAAATATCGTCATGAAAATCCTACGCATGAAATCTTTGCACTTGTTGGAACGGCCGGTTCAACTAATTTGGGAATTATTGATGATTTAGATTCGCTTGGAGATTTTGCAAATAAAGAAGGTATGTGGTTTCACGTTGATGGCGCTTATGGGCTAGCTGCTCTGTGCGCTCCATCTGTTCGACATTTATTTAATGGTATTGAAAAATGTGATTCCATGATTGTCGATCCACACAAGTGGCTCTTTGCTCCCTACGATGCATGCGCGCTGATATATAGAAATCCTGCACAAGGCAAAGCCGCCCATACTCAACACGCTTCTTATTTAGATACGCTTGAGGATGAAGGTGAATTCAATCCATCTGACTATGCAATTCAATTAACCCGGCGTCCTCGAGGACTTCCGTTTTGGTATTCGTTAGCAGCAAATGGAACCAAGGCATATTCAGATGCTGTTGAAGACACCATGAATACTGCCCAGCTTGCAGTGCGGTTAATTAATGAACATCCCAACTTAGAATTACTAATGGAACCACAACTTTCGATTGTTGCTTTTACTCGCAAAGGTTGGAGTGCGGCTCATTATCAAGAGTGGAGTGACAAACTTCTGGATGATCAGATTGCTTTTGTAACTCCATCGGCCCACTTGGGGCAACCAATACTTCGATTTGCGATTGTCAATCCGTGGACCTCTGAGAAAGAACTCACAGCGATTCTCGCCACGCTTTAACCCCGAATCAGAGCTTTTTGTCGGGGGAAACCTTTACTATTCGTATATGGAAAACCAAGTCATACCCCAGAGCGCCAGCTCAACACTGACCGCTTTGGAAGTACGAATATTGGAATTCGAACGTAACTGGTGGCGCTTTGCGGGCGCTAAAGAGTCGGCCATCAAGGAGCTTTTCGACCTCACGCCTCCTGCCTACTACCAAGCGCTCAATAACCTGATTGACCGAGATGATGCCCTCTTGGCTCAGCCAATGCTGGTGAAACGTCTTCGGCGATTACGCGAGGCCCGCACGAGCACACGCTCAGCATCTTTCAAGCTCTAGCTAGAGCTAGCCAGCCCTAGCTTGGTCTGGCCAACCCGGCCCGATTTGGCTCACACCCCAGGAGTGAGTAAATTTGGCGTTAGCACTCGGCACCTCCGAGTGACAACCGGAGTGACAACCAGTTAAAAATTGTGGGGGATTAACTCATGGCAAAAATGATTGCCTTTAATGAAGAAGCTCGTCGCGGGCTAGAACGCGGCATGAATGCGCTCGCTGATGCGGTCAAAGTAACCCTTGGACCCCGCGGCCGTAACGTCGTATTGGAAAAGAAGTGGGGAGCTCCAACCATCACAAATGATGGCGTCTCCATTGCAAAGGAAATCGAACTTGATGATCCTTGGGAAAAAATTGGCGCAGAACTAGTTAAAGAAGTTGCTAAGAAGACAGATGATGTCGCTGGCGATGGAACAACAACTGCAACCGTTCTTGCACAAGCACTCGTTCGCGAAGGCCTTAAGAACGTTGCTGCTGGGTCAAACCCAATGGTTCTTAAGAAGGGCATTGAAAAAGCTGTTGACGCTATCTGTGCTGAACTTCTTAAGATGGCAAAGCCCGTTGAAACAAAAGAACAGATTGCTGCAACAGCCTCTATCTCTGCGGCTGACTCAACCATCGGCGAAATGATTGCTGAAGCGATGGATAAGGTTGGCAAAGAAGGCGTAATCACAGTTGAAGAGAGCAACACTTTTGGACTCGAACTCGAGCTCACCGAAGGAATGCGCTTTGATAAGGGATATATCTCCCCTTACTTCACAACTGATACCGACCGTATGGAAGCAGTTCTCGAAGATCCATATATTTTGATTGCCAACAGCAAGATTGCAAATATTAAAGATTTGGTTCCTGTGCTTGAAAAAGTTATGCAATCAGGAAAGCCACTTTTGATTCTTGCAGAAGATGTTGAGGGCGAAGCACTTGCAACTCTCGTTGTAAATAAGATTCGTGGCACATTCAAATCTGTTGCTGTAAAGGCACCTGGATTTGGTGATCGCCGAAAGGCAATGTTGCAAGATATTGCGATTTTGACTGGGGCAACCGTTATTTCAGAGGAAGTCGGCTTGAAGCTTGATGCTGCAACTATCGACTTGCTCGGTCGTGCTCGTAAGGTCGTCGTAGCTAAAGAAGAGACAACAATCGTTGAAGGTCTTGGCGATGAAGATCAGATTAAAGGTCGCGTAGCTCAAATTCGTTCTGAAATTGAGAAGAGTGATTCAGATTATGACCGCGAGAAGCTTCAAGAGCGCCTTGCAAAACTTGCTGGTGGCGTTGCCGTAATTAAAGCGGGAGCTGCGACAGAAGTAGAGTTGAAGGAGCGTAAGCACCGCATCGAAGATGCAGTGCGTAATGCTAAAGCCGCAGTTGAAGAAGGAATCGTCGCTGGCGGCGGCGTTGCACTTCTCCAAGCTGCAACTGCTGCATTTAAATCTCTAAAGCTTGAGGGAGAAGAAGCTGTTGGTGCTCGAATTGTTGAACTTGCAATTGAGGCGCCACTTAAGCAAATCTCAATCAATGCCGGACTTGAAGGTGGAGTTGTTGTCGAGAAAGTTCGTCATCTTGAAGCTGGATTTGGTTTGAATGCTGCAACTGGTGAATACGTTGACATGATTAAAGCTGGAATCATTGATCCTGCAAAGGTAACGCGTTCTGCATTGCAGAATGCAGCATCTATCGCGGCTCTCTTCATTACAACCGAGGCCGTAATTGCAGATAAGCCAGAACCGAAATCAGCTGCGCCAGCGCAGGGTGGCGGAGATATGGACTTCTAAGAAGTCCAATTAGCTGCAATTAGCTGCAATTAGCTGCATTTGAGAGCACGTAAGCGTGAAAGGCCTGCAGACTTTGGTCTGCAGGCCTTTTTAATTTAGAGTAAGGATATGAAGATGAAAGATCCATTTAAAGCGGTAGACCTTGCTCGTGCTGCCGCGCTCGAGGACGCTGGTCCATTGGGAGCGAAGTTAGTGGGAGATTTCGTCTCGGTAGAAACTGATGAACGCATTGCTACTTATCTTTTTGAAAGTTTTGTACCTGGGTACACCGGCTGGCGCTGGGCCGTTACTGTAATAAAAGTTGATGATGATTCACCAGCAACTATTTGCGATGTTGTCTTATTTCCAGGAGTTGATTCACTCCTTGCACCTGAGTGGATTCCTTACAAGGATCGCTTGCTTCCAGGTGATGTTGGAGTTGGCGACGTTGTTCCAACTTCGGCAGACGATATTCGTCTCGTCCCTGGATTTGCAGCGCTACCGGGTGATGAAGAACTAGATCCAGTCCAACTTTTTGAATTTGGTTTAGGGCGTGAACGCGTGCTCTCAATTGAAGGTCGCGATCAAGCCAGTAAGCGCTGGTATGAAGGCGATCGTGGGCCTAATACCTCCATTACCCAACATGCCTCCAAAGCATGTGGCTCATGTGGATTCTTTCTACCCATCGCAGGTTCCCTTCGCTCCGCTTTTGGCGTCTGTGCAAACGCGCTGGCTCCGGATGATGCACGCGTGGTCTCGGTTGACCATGGATGTGGTGCTCATTCAGAGGCACTCGTCGTTTCTGAGTAATCAGATAAACTATCCCTCTGTCCGAAACGGACTTATGTGCACCGCCTAATAGTAAGAAACTAGAAAAGGAGACCACCTCATGCCAATTGGTCGCGTCAAATGGTTTAGCCTTGAAAAAGGTTTTGGCTTCATTTCTAATGAAGAAGGCGAAGATGTTTATCTCGCGGCATCGGCGTTACCTACCGGTGTTCCATCGGTAAAGCCTGGAACAAAATTGGAGTTTAGTGTTGCTGAAGGCCGCAAAGGTCCGCAGGCAATGTCAGTTCATATTATTGAAGAGCCAGCATCAGTCGTAGCAAATACTCGGATGGATTCTGATGACCTTGCAACAATTATTGAAGACACAATTAAGTTGCTCGATAAAGTAGGCAACGGACTGAGGCATGGACGTCACCCATCTGGTCCAGATGCAGAGCGTTTAGCTAAGGTTTTGCACGGCATCGCCGGTCAAATTAATCCTTAATTTTCGCGGCGCTTGCGTCTGATCGTATAACGCAGGCCTACCAAACCTAGTAGCGCTCCTACGATGCAAATCCAAATTTGTGAGCTGGGGGCTGAGCGAGCAATTTCGATAATCAGGGCTATGAGCCATAGAAAGATGCCGGTAATAATAATTTTCACGGCTTGTCCCATGTAAGTAAGCCTACAATGCTTAAGTGGCTAAATTGAAGAGGTTGAAGAGGTTGAAGAGGTTGAAGAGATCCAAAAAATCTGCGCAATCTATGCGATCTTTTCAGCACAGAAATTTTAAACTCTTCTTTATCTCCAATTTTGTATCTAATGTCGGTGGCTGGGCTCAGCGGGTTGCCCAGGATTGGCTCGTCCTTCAATTAACTCACTCAGGTCGCGAACTTGGCATTGTTACGGGCCTTCAATTTGCACCATCACTTCTCTTAAGTGTCTATGGTGGATCACTTGCTGATCGCCTAAATAAACGAAAATTATTAATGATTACTAACGGAGGCTCAGCCTTATGTGCCTTACTCCTTGGAATTTTAGTCTTGAATCACAGTGTTGCCTTATGGCATGTTTATGTCCTTGCTGTGCTCCTTGGAACGTTCGGCGCACTTGATGCACCTACACGCCAAGCCTTTACCAGCGAGATGGTTGGAAAGAGCGATGTTGCGAATGCAGTCAGTCTAAATTCTGCAAACTTTAATGCTGGCCGATTAGTTGGACCTGGTCTTTCCGGATTACTCATTGCTTGGTTTGGGACGGGCCCATCGTTTCTCTTAAATGCAGCTTCGTATCTTTTTGTTTTAGGAGCTTTATATGCCGTGGATGAATCAGCGCTTTTTCTCGAGAAGAAGCAGGAGATTAAAGCTAAATCAATAGATGCACTCCGGTATGTACGTGCCCGTCCAGAAATTGTTGCAGTGATGGTGACAGTTTTCTTCATGGGAACTTTTGGGCTAAATTTTCAAATCTTCAACGCGCTAATGGCGACACAAGTTTTTCACCGCGGCCCAGCGATTTATGGTTTGCTTGGTTCGGTTATTGCAGTTGGGTCTTTGAGCGCTGGCATTATTTCTGCTCGGATGGATCGCAGAAGAGGTCCTAGATTTATTATGGCTGGTGCAATGGTCTTTGGCGCTTGGCTATCGATCCTCGCTTGGGCGCCATCTTTTCTCTTTTACATCGCTGCTCTTCCATTTGCCGGATTCTTTGCCCTCGCCACAATGATAAATGCGAATTCTTTTGTACAAAATGCGACTGACCCGTATATCAAAGGTCGCGTAATGGGACTTTATTTGTTGGCATTCATGGGAGGTACACCATTTGGCTCACCCCTCATTGGCTGGATGTGTCAGAAAATTGGTGTACGTGAAACTATCTCAGCTTGTGGCGTAATAGCAGCTGGCGCTGCCTTCATTATTTCTTTAGTGCTGAAATCACGACAAGCAAAGTAAGTGCCACTAATACCGCGATGGTAACGGCGCGACGTACTTTATAGTTCACGCAATTATTTCTTCAGAGCTTCTACAACAAATTCAATGCACGAAGTTAATTTCGATACATCTTCCGGGTCGGTTGCTGGAAAAACAGCTACGCGAAGTTGATTCTTTCCTAGTTTGCGATACGGCTCTGTGTCCACGACTCCGTTAGCTCGTAATACTTTTGCGATTTCAGTCGCATCTATCGAGTCATCAAAGTTGATGGTGGCCACTACCTTGGAGCGCTGAGCTGGATCAACTACGAAAGGAGTTGTATAGGAAGTCTTTTCGGCCCACGCGTACAAAATTGAGGAAGATTGGGCGCTACGTCCTGCGGAGAATGAGAGCCCGCCACCGGCATTCATCCATTCAATTTGCTCAGCGAGCAAGATTAAAGTCGCAAGAGCTGGGGTGTTGTAAGTCTGATCGAGTCGTGAATTTTCGATTGCTATAGAGAGGTCGAAAAATGCAGGAATCCATCTTCCGCTTGCCTTAATTTTTTCTACCCGAGCAATCGCAGCAGGGCTCATAATTGCAATCCATAATCCACCATCAGATGCGAAAGATTTTTGCGGAGCAAAGTAATACACATCTGTTTGAGTAATATCGATATCTAACCCACCTGCGCCCGAAGTAGCATCGACGAGGACAAGTGCATCCCCTGTCCCGGCCGGGCGAATAATGGGAGATGAAACACCGGTAGAAGTTT
Organism: uncultured Actinomycetes bacterium; assembly: GCA_903838475.1. Lineage (GTDB taxonomy): Bacteria > Actinomycetota > Actinomycetes > Nanopelagicales > Nanopelagicaceae > PALSA-747. The sequence continues at coordinate 17,137 of CAILYP010000065.1, forward strand.
CATTATGAGTTAGCGCATAAACATCGACGCCAGCTTCAGCAACCGCAACTGGATGTGTTCCAGGCTCAGATTTAATAACTGTTGGCTCCTCGAGGAACGGAGCTTCTTTTGCTGCTGCAGCAAACTTAGAAGAGAATTCGCCGAAGACTAAATGTTGTGATTTCTTTTCAATGAGATTAAAAGTTGCGATATCCCAAAACGCAGTCGAACCACCATTCCCAAGCACAACTTCATAACCATCTGGCAGATTGAAAAGTGACGTTAACCCTGTACGAACTCTGTTGACGACGTTCTTCACTGGCTTTTGTCGGTGTGAAGTACCAAGCACGTTGCCATATTTTGTTGCAAGTGCAGTGATTGCTTCTGGGCGAATCTTTGATGGTCCACTTCCAAAGCGACCGTCTACGGGCTTAAGTTCTGCTGGGATCTGAATATCGTTGGTCATCTGTTTCATCCTTAGTCATCCTGGTCATCCTGGTCGTCCTGGTGATAGGCGAAGATTAAAGCAATTAAGGGTTCACTCGTTTCACATTCCACCCATTGGACTGCGCCGTGTAGCGCACGCGATCGTGCAACCGTGAGTAGCGACCTTGCCAAAATTCGATACTTGTCGGTATTACTTCATACCCACCCCAATGTGGGGGTGTCGGCACTGTTGTTCCTTCAGGGTATTTAGTGGCGAAATTCTTGAAACGAGTTTCAAGTGCTTCACGCGACTCGAGGTGTTGCGACTGCTCGCTAGACCAAGCACCAATTTGGCTACCCCAGGGCCGAGTTTGAAAGTATTCATCGCTGACTTGCGCTGAAACTTTACTTGCCTGGCCCAAGATAATCACTTGTCGCTCCATGGCATACCAAGGAAAAAGTAGGCTCACGTGTTCGTTTTTAGAGATTTCAGAAGCTTTACGAGAGTTGTAGTTTGTGAAAAAAGTAAAAGAATTATCAGCATCTTTTAAAAGGACAGTTCTACTCACCGGCTGATTTTCATCAACGGTGGATAAGACCATTGCGTTGGCTTCAACAATCAGCGGGTTTACCAGGCCGTCCTTAAGCCAGGCATGGAACAGCTCGAAAGGGTCTGCTGGAAATTGTGCCAATCCAACATCCCCGTATGAGCGTCGCAGCTCCCGAATCGCTTCTCGATCAAGTTTGTCGCTCATCCTGTTGCTTACATCACTTTCCTCATGAGTGCGCCCCCGAATTCTGCGTTTGGTAACGCGCGGGCTTAGGGAGCAGAATACGCACCAGGATTGAGATTTGTAACCGAAAGAGGGTCACCCGTGTCATCAGAACAAGAAGCTTTCAAGCCTGGACTAGAAGGCGTCATTGCATTTGAATCAACAATTGCAGAACCAGATAAAGAGGGAAGCGCTCTTCGTTACCGCGGAGTTGATATTGATGATCTTGTAGGCCGCGTCACTTTTGGAAATGTCTGGGGCCTGCTCGTTGACGATGAATTTAATCCCGGCCTTCCACCAGCTGAGCGTTTTCCACTTCCAGTTCACTCAGGAGATATTCGCGTAGATGTGCAATCAGCGATAGCAATGTTGGCACCTGCTTGGGGTTTTAAACCACTTCTTGATATTGACGATGCAGAAGCGCGCGACAATCTTGCACGTACCTCAGTCATGGTTCTTTCTTATGCTGCCCAAGCGGCTCGTGGAGTGGCGCCAGCTGTGCCTGAATCTGAAGTTGATAAAGCACATACAGTTGTTGAGCGAATGATGCGACGTTGGCGTGGCGAGCCTGATCCAAAACATGTTCGAGCAATCGATGCATATTTTGTTTCTGCTGCCGAGCACGGAATGAACGCCTCTACTTTTACTGCGCGCGTTATTGCATCAACCGGCGCAGATGTCGCAGCTGCTCTCTCGGGAGCTATCGGAGCAATGTCAGGTCCACTTCACGGTGGTGCGCCATCACGTGTTCTTCACATGATTGAAGAAGTTGAGAAGACGGGCGATGCTCGCAAATATGTAAAAGATTTGATGGATCGCAAGGAGCGTTTGATGGGCTTTGGCCATCGCGTGTACCGAGCTGAAGACCCACGCGCTCGCACCTTGCGTCGTACCGCTAAGGAATTGAATGCACCTCGTTATCAGGTTGCCGAAGCTTTAGAGCAAGCTGCTCTTGCAGAACTTCGCGAACGCCAACCAGATCGGGTACTTGAAACTAACGTTGAATTTTGGGCAGCAATTATTCTTGATTTTGCTGAAGTCCCATCTCATATGTTTACTACGATGTTTACTGCTGCCCGTACTGCGGGTTGGTCGGCCCATATTCTTGAACAGAAGCGCACTGGTCGTCTTGTTCGTCCATCCGCTAGATATATCGGCGAAGGACCACGCAAGCCACAGGCTGTAAAAGGTTGGGATGATTCTGTAGCATCGCTACATTCGTTCTAGGTTAATCATCTTGCTGATTGTTGGAATAATTTGCTGAGCAATTTGAGCAAGATATTTATCTCCCCGTAGCTCGCTGAGTTGAACTTTTGATGGGCCAAGTGTTGCGACTCCACCGAGAAATGGTTTTTGCGGGGCTAAATCTTTTATTCGGCCAAAAGGATCTTGCTTGGTGCTGCTATGAAAGACTCCAATAATTGCAGGGGGAGTGATATTGAAATCTTCTGAAACTCGGATGGCGGCTTGTACAAGTTCCCACGTCTGCCCCATTGTTGCGCTCTTTTTATCAAAAATATTCTGTCCATCATGGGCGATAATGAGGTGAGTGGGGTTTTCAGGAGACCAGAAATCGACGATTCGCCCATCGAAACTTGTTCTGGAGACATTTCCAGGAGCGCCTCGAATTTGAAAACGTTTCAGAATCTCCATATTCGCGCTCATGATGAGAGGATAAAGCATGGCTTCTACAACTTCCACAAATGCAATTATGTGGTTTCGGCGCGACCTTCGTCTTGGTGACAATCCTGCGTTAGTTGCAGCGATTGAAGA
>CAILYP010000066.1:0-6258 GCA_903838475.1 uncultured Actinomycetes bacterium
AAGCAAGCGCCATTTTCAACTCTTTTGGTAGCGGGATCACACACAGAAGGTGCCACTAAACAACTAGCTGCAATTACTGCGCGTTGGGGCGAGCCAGAGGTGCTGAATACCGAAGCGGCAATGAGTGACCCTATTCGCGCCGCGAAGCAGGTAGTTGTGGGCGCAAAAGCCAAACTCGCAAGCCGCTCATTTGCGATTGTAACTTCAGATCGAATTCGCTTAGTTGAGCACAATACTTTGGAGCATGGTGAGCGCGTCATGCAATCCATCATTGCTGCTGTGCAAAATCTATGTCCAGATGTTGATGTTGTTATCGCAAAGGGCGGAATTACATCTGCCGAAGTAGCACGCGCTGGAATTGGAGCAAAAGAAGGTTGGGTTCTTGGCCAAATTCTTCCAGGAATTTCAGTTTGGAAAGTGAAAGACCGCACTAATCGCGAACTGCTCTACGTTGTAGTTCCTGGCAATGTCGGTAATCCAGATACTTTGATGAAAGTTATTGAAATAGTCGGAGTTAATTAACTTCCTACAACAGGATTTGCAAGAGTTCCGATTCCCTCAATCTCGATTTCAACCTGATCTCCTGCATGAACTGCATACATCGATGTAGGTGAACCACCCAATACAACATCCCCGCGACCTAAAGTTGTGTACTTAGTGATGTGCACCAACTGTGCCGCAACTCCGCGCGCTAATTGATTAGTGGATGTTTCAATAACCTGCTTACCATTGACGCGCACAAACATTGTTGCGTTATCAAATTGTGGAAAGTCGGTTTCAATCCAAGGTCCAAGCGGTGTAAAACCATCACCATTTTTAGATTGTAAAAGTAAATGATCGTGTGGAGTCTGCTCGGGTAAAGTGACATCGTTGCCGATTGTGAAACCCAAAACATGATCCAGCGCGTTTTCAAGAGTTAAGCGCCGAGCAGTTTTAGAGATAACAGCAGTAAGTTCGCACTCGATATCCATCTGACCTAGCTCGCCATCGCGGTGAATGGGATCATTAGGTCCAGCTGCTGTGTGTACGGACTTCTGAAAAGTTTGTGGCGGGTTGTTGATCTGATCGGGCGTTCCGTTGTGTGCCATTGCAAAGATGACACGAGGCTCAACTGGGGCCAAGAAAGTTATATCTTTTTCTTCAAATGATTCACCCGAGTAGACAAGTGGACTTTCAAAGATGTCATTGACGACGTGCCAACGGCCATCTTTAAATGCGACCTGATGAATTGATGATCCATGCTTTACTCGTGCTAGTTTCATAATCGCCCCTTATTAAGTCTAGTTAAGACTTCTAGTAGTGCTTCGCGGCATCATTTGCAGATGTTTTGATCTGATACAAGCTGGTATTTGCTGCAATAAAAAGGTCAGTACCGTCATCTCCGCCAAAAGCCAGATTTCCTACCTTTTCGGGTGTGGGAATGGTGCCGATATGTACGCCATCTGCTGTGAATATTTGAACGCCGATTTCACTTGAGCACCAGAGATTGCCGTGTGTATCGACGCGAAAGCCATCAATGACGCCTTCTTTAATAGTAATAATGGTGCGCCCATTCTTAGCTCGACCATCTTGCATATCGTAAGCACGAATATGGTGGTTACCGGTTGCTTTAAAAAGAGCGGAAGTATCGGCTACATATAAAATTGATTCATCTGGTGAAAATGCCAAACCATTTGGCTCCTCAACATCAGTAACAACCGGGCGAAGTTTCTTGCTGTTGGCATCGATCGCAAAAACATAACAATCGTGATATTCCTTGACTCCAGGGTGACCTTCGATTTCAACGATAATTCCATATGGAGGATCGGTAAACCAGACAGTTCCATCGCGAGAAACAACTATGTCGTTAGGGGAGTTAAGACGAACGCCGTCATAGCTGTCGATGACCGACGTCACTTCGCCGTCGCGGTCACGTTCTATTCTGCGGTATCCATGTGAGCATTGAAGAACTGAACCATCAAGATCTAGTGTGCGACCGTTGGTGAACTCAACATCTGTTTTGTAGACCTGTGTCTCACCAGTTGCTGGGAAATATTCAAGGATGCGGTTGTTAGGTATGTCACTCCAACGCAGTGCTTTGCGTTGCGGAATCCAACACGGTCCTTCTGACCAGATTGCTCCAGTAAATACTTGCTTTGGAGTTGTACCGTTAGGTAGAAGAGCTTGCAGTTGGTCGTTACTTGTCATTCATTTCCCTCTCACATCTCACCCGCTAGTGAATACCCGAACTGTATCGAAAACTTTATATTCAACCTATTGCTTGCTCCCACTATAAAAAGTAACCTTTCCCACGCTAGAACAATCAATCAAATTACAGGAGTACATAGATGGCTGGTTCTGTAGAAACCCCAGATTTCGCTAAGAATATTAAATTCTTGGGACACACACTCCAAGGAGAGCGTGCCGATGGCATGCAATTAATGGTCCACAATGGCTATGCATATGTTTCACATATGTTCTCAAATGGTTTTACAGTGATTGATGTTCGCGATCCTCGCAAACCAATCCCAGGCAAGTATTACCCAGCAGCGCCAGGCACTTGGAATATCCATATGCAGGTTGGCGACGACATGCTTCTTGTCATTAGCGCAGCAAACCTTTTCGCTGCCATTCCAAATGAAGCTGATTATTACGGCCAATCATTTGGTGAAATCTTCATGAAGCGCGAAAAAGATTATGAAGCAGGTATGCGTGTTTATGATCTAAAAGATCCAGCAAATCCACGCGAAATTGGATTTATGGAAGTTGATGGCGTTGGCCTTCACCGCATTTGGTACACCGGTGGACGTTGGGCATATGCATCAGCACTCCTTACAGGATTTACCGATTACATGTTCATCACCATCGACATGGCTGATCCAACAAAACCAAAGCTCGCTGGTAAGTGGTGGATTCCTGGACAGAACATTGCCGCAGGAGAGAAGCCATCATGGGATCCACTCAAGTGGCGCTACGGTCATCACCACTCTGTTATTTCTGGTGATACTGCATATGGGGCTTGGCGTGATGGATCACTAGTTATTCTCGATGTTAAAGATCGCACTAATCCAGAACTCATCGTGCACAAGCAGTGGTCGCCGCCATTTGAAGGTGGAACACACAGCCCACTTCCAATTCCGAATCGAAACCTACTTCTCGTCGGTGATGAAGGAACAATGGATGATTGCCAAGATGGAATTAAACGAATCTGGGTCTTTGATATCCGAGATCCAAAAAATCCAATTTCAATCTCAACATTCCCAATTCCAGATGAAGCAGATTATCCAAAGAAGGGCGGCCACTTTGGTCTCCATAACTTCCACGAAAATCGTCCTGGTTCATTTGTTAGCGATGAGATTTTCTTTGCTACATACCAAAACGCCGGCGTGCGTGTATTTGATTTGAAGAATGAGTTTGCCCCACAAGAAGTTGGTTACTGGGTTCCACCAGTTCCAGAACGCATGTGGGATAAGCGCCCTAATCGTCCACAAGTTATTCAAAGTGCCGACTGTTATGTCGATGCTAACGGAATCATTTATATGACCGATTACAACGCTGGCCTATATATCCTTCAATACGAGGGCTAATAGCGCTAAAAATAGATATGCAAAAAGCCCCGCTGATTTCTTAGGAAATTAGCGGGGCTTTTTAATTTAATTACTTGTGATTAACGCTCTACAGCTCCTGAAATAAAATCTTCAGTCTTCTGACGAGCTTGGTCATCAGTGAATTGAATTGGTGGTGTCTTCATGAAGTATGAAGATGGAGAAGTAAGCGGTCCGCCAATTCCACGATCCATTGCAAGCTTCGCGCAACGAACGGCATCAATGATTACGCCAGCTGAGTTTGGTGAATCCCAAACTTCGAGCTTGTATTCAAGGTTTAACGGAACGTCACCAAATGCACGACCTTCGAGGCGTACATATGCCCACTTACGATCATCTAGCCAAGGAATGTAATCAGAAGGTCCGATGTGAACGTTCTTTTCTCCCATGTCATAGTCAACCTGTGATGTGACAGAACCTGTCTTTGAAATCTTCTTTGACTCTAAACGATCGCGCTCTAACATGTTTTTAAAGTCCATGTTTCCACCAACGTTAAGTTGAAGTGTGCGATCCAAGTGAACTCCACGATCGCGGAAAAGGTGAGCAAGTACGCGGTGTGTGATGGTTGCACCAACCTGTGACTTGATGTCATCTCCAACGATTGGAAGTCCTGCCTTAGTAAATTTATCGGCCCATGCTGGGTCAGAAGCGATGAATACAGGAAGTGCGTTAACAAAACCAACACCTGCATCAAGTGCACACTGTGCATAGAATTTAGCTGCATCTTCAGATCCAACAGGAAGGTAGCAAACCAATACATCTACCTTGCGCTCCTTCAGGATTGCAACGATATCTACTGGTGCTTCTGTTGATTCTGTGATGGTCTCACGGTAGTAACGTCCTAGACCGTCAAGTGTTGTTCCACGCTGTACAACAACGTTGTACTGAGGAACTGTTGCAAATTTAATTGTGTTGTTCTCGCTCGCCCAAATCGCATCAGCAAGATCAAGACCGACCTTCTTAGAGTCGACATCGAATGCAGCAACGAAGTTAACGTCGCGCACGTGATAACCACCAAGAACGGTGTGCATGAGGCCAGGAATCTCATCAGTAGGAGAGGCATCCTTGTAGTAAGTAACGCCCTGAACGAGTGAGTTCGCGCAGTTACCCACGCCAACGATTGCTACGCGGATTTCTTTATTATTGGTCACGCAGATTTCCTTTCGATCTTTATCATGTCTTGCAACCAAACGATTTCTCGGTCAGCAGCATCCAAAGAATGACGACGCCATTCCATTAAGTACTTGTCTTTCGCAGCTATAGAACTTTCTAACTCTGCTCGCAAGATTGCAGCCTTTTCCGAGAGACGACGAAGGCGACCTTCAAGAATTCGCAGGCGACTTCCAACAGGCGTTGGCCCGAAGAATGCGAAGCGAATTTCAAAGTTTTCATCGTTCCAGGTATCAGGATCAGCAACTTCTACAGAAGATTCAAATTGTTCGCGGCCGGCTTTGGTAATCGCATAAACAATGCGCTTGCGCCGTGAGCGTCCAACGGGGGTTTCACTTTCCATCTCTTGGATATTTCCTGCCTCAAGCATCCGGTGGAGCTGGGGGTAGAGCACGGAGAAGGCGAGGCCACGGAAGGGTCCAAAAATGGTCATGATCCGCTTACGCAGCTCGTAGCCATGAAGCGGCCCCTGTGCCAAAAGCCCAAGGATGGCGAATTCGAGGGTTTCACTCTTAGAGCGCATACCTAGAATCAACCTCCCTATTTCAACCGGAATTTACCCAGATATATCGTATTTCGATTTATTCGATATATCGAATCGTTACATTAGCATATGGGAAAGCCCCCTAGATTCCAAACTCTGCTCACCTATTTATACATATTTATACTTATTCATACTTATTTATTGTGAAAACTAGCCCGAGCCCCCTAACCTATGCAGGTCGCACGTGACCGGCCTGGCCACTAGAGAAGCAGGCTTGTACTAATTCGAACTCATTGAGGAGTCTTTCCACGTGTCTACCACCTCCAATCTCGTCCAAGTCTCAGGTTCCAACCTGGTCTACGTCTATGTAGTCCTAGGAATCGCTCTTGTAGCCCTCGCCATCGCGTGGGGCCTACGCGCTCAGGTCCTTTCAAATGATGAAGGCACTGAGAAAATGAAAGAAATTGCCGGAGCAGTTCAAGAAGGTGCCGCCGCGTACCTCAACCGCCAATTTAAAACACTCTCCTATTTCGTCGCGATCGTCTTCGTTGTTCTCTTCGCCCTACCAGGCGCTGCAGATATTCGAATCGGCCGCTCAATCTTCTTCCTCGTTGGCGCAGGATTTTCTGCCTTCGTTGGATACAACGGTATGTGGCTCGCAGTTCGCGCGAATGTGCGCGTTGCAGAAGCTGCTCGTCAAAAGAGCGCAGAACGCGCAGTCAAAATTGCTTTCCGTACAGGTGGCGTTGTTGGTATGACAACAGTTGGTCTTGGTCTCTTCGGAGCTGGACTTGTTGTTGTTCTCTACCGCGAAAGCGCACCATCAGTACTTGAAGGATTCGGATTCGGCGCAGCGATGCTCGCGATGTTCATGCGCGTTGGTGGAGGTATCTTCACTAAGGCAGCAGACGTCGGCGCTGACCTCGTCGGTAAAGTTGAGAAGAATATTCCAGAAGATGACCCACGTAACGCTGCAACCATTGCAGATAACGTTGGCGATAACGTCGGTGACTGCGCCGG
>CAILYP010000067.1:0-2276 GCA_903838475.1 uncultured Actinomycetes bacterium
CCGCTGGGCCAGGACCAAAGTGGCGCAGATGTTTATTTGAAAGATATCTGGCCAACTAGTGAGGAAATTGAAGCGGTTATAGCTTCATCCATTTCTTCAGAGATGTTTAAGAAAGATTACGCAACTGTCTTCGATGGTGACCTTCGATGGAAGTCACTCGATACCCCAACCGGTAAGACTTTTGAGTGGGATCTTCAATCTACATATGTGCGTAAGCCACCTTACTTTGATGGCATGCCGCGTCATCCAGAAGCCGTTGTTGATATACATGGCGCTCGGGTCTTGGCTGTACTCGGTGATTCGATAACGACTGACCATATTTCCCCGGCAGGAAACATTAAAGCTGATTCACCTGCTGGCAAATACTTAGCCGAACACGGTATTGAAAGAATCGATTTCAATTCTTATGGCTCGCGCCGTGGTAATCACGAAGTAATGATTCGTGGAACCTTCGCAAATATCCGCCTTAAGAATTTATTATTAAATGATGTCTCTGGTGGCTTCACCCGTGATTTCCTCAACAATGGTGAGCAATCAACAATTTATGATGCATCGATGAACTATCAAGAGAAGGGCGTACCACTGGTCATTCTTGCTGGCAAAGAATACGGTTCTGGTTCTTCGCGTGACTGGGCAGCGAAAGGTACTGCGCTATTAGGTGTTCGAGCAGTTATTGCCGAATCATTTGAACGTATTCACCGCTCAAACCTGATCGGAATGGGCGTACTTCCACTGCAATTCCTTGATGGACAAAGCGCATCTACTCTCGGGCTAACCGGGGAAGAAGTTTTCTCAATTGCTGGAATTACTGAACTCAACACTGGTGCAACTCCAAAAGTTGTCTCTGTCACAGCTGGGGATAAAAAATTCCAAGCTATCGTGCGTATAGATACACCAGGAGAGGCTGACTATTACCGCCACGGAGGAATCATGCAATTTGTCCTCCGTAACCTGCTGTAAGAGTCCAGCCCTAGCTCTAGAATCCTCCAATGATTGAAGCCATTCGAAGCGCAGCTGATCTTCAAGGCTTGAGCTATGCCCAGCTTGAAACACTTGCGTCTGAAATTCGAGAATTCTTGATTCAAAAGGTTTCAAAGTCTGGTGGACACCTTGGTCCTAATCTCGGTGTTGTTGAATTGACGATAGCTATGCATCGAGTTTTCGAGTCTCCTAAAGATGTCATTCTTTTTGATACCGGCCACCAATCGTATGTACACAAAATAATTACTGGACGGGCAGATGATTTTGATGGGTTGCGTCAACGTGGAGGTATTTCCGGGTATCCAAATCGGCGTGAGAGCATTCACGACATTATCGAAAATTCACATGCTTCCGGAGCTCTCTCGTGGGGCGATGGAATTGCAAAAGCTTTCCGGATAAGAGGTGAGAGTGATCGCAAGGTCGTATGCCTTGTTGGAGATGGCGCACTCACTGGTGGAATGGCTTGGGAAGCGCTCAATAATATTGCTGCAAGTGAGAACCTCCCACTCATTATTATTGTTAATGACAACGAACGTTCCTATTCGCCGACAATTGGCGGTATTTCTACATATCTTTCTACGCTGCGCACAACTAGTGGTTATGAAAAATTTCTTGATTGGGGCAAAGGTGTTCTTGAACGTACGCCTATTGTTGGACAGCCAATTTACGAAACTTTACATGGAGTAAAAAAAGGAATAAAAGATATTGTTGCACCGCAGGGTATGTTTGAAGACCTTGGACTGAAGTATTTAGGTCCGATTGACGGACACAACATCGAAGCCGTTGAAGTAGCACTCAAGCATGCAAAAACTTTTGGGCATCCTGTTCTAGTCCATGTCATTACTGAAAAGGGCCGGGGACATGCACCGGCTATTCAAGATGAGGCCGAAAAGTTTCATGCCGTTGGAATTGTCGATCCAGAAAGTGGTGTTCCACTTTCCAAGTCATCAGCATCTTGGACGAGTGTATTTGCAAAAGAGTTAATTGAGATTGGCAAGAAGCGCGAAGATTTAGTTGCAATTACTGCGGCGATGCTGGGGCCGACTGGATTAGATCAATTTCAAAAGCAATTTCCGGAGCGAACATTTGATGTTGGTATTGCTGAGCAGCATGCGGTGACATCTGCTGCCGGTATGGCATATGCAGGTTTGCATCCAGTCGTAGCGGTGTATTCAACTTTTCTCAATCGTGCATTTGATCAAATGCTCCTTGATGTGGCGCTACACAACGCAGGTGTGACTTTTGTTCTAGATCGAGCAGGCGTTACTGGAGATGCTGGCCCTTCTCATCACGGA
>CAILYP010000068.1:0-2944 GCA_903838475.1 uncultured Actinomycetes bacterium
GGATTTATACAGTTACATATACTTTGCTCGCCGCTGGCGAAAGTCCACTTCAAGGTTCTTATACATTTTTATTCAATGCACCCGCCACCCTGTCGCCGGCAACCCCTACTCCCAATCCAACAATTTCAAAAACCGCTGGTGCTACCAGCTCTAGTCATGGAGCTGCAATCTTTGTAATCGTAATTTTCTTACTAGGTTGCGCGGTTCTACTATTTCTTATTTGGTATGCACGCACCTTGTGGCGCCAGATGAAGCGCAAGAAGCGCAAAGCTTCACATAAGAAATCTGCACCTAGCGCTCGTCACGAATAAAGGAATTAGAAATTGTTTTTTCAGGCGATGACACATGGACTTTCAAGCTCAAATACGATCATCGGCCTACTTACTCCCATTGTAAAAGATCTCTCACTTATTTCAGCCACCACCACTGTCGGGCTTCTCTTTGCTATGGCCTTCTTTATAGAAGAGAAAAAAGGTTTTCTACAGAGTGAGGCTCTTAGAATCAAAAGGTTGGCTCAGCTAGCGGCGATGATTTGGGTGGTAACTCTTGTCGGCTCACTCTTTATTGAGGTAGCAAATATATTAGGCAGTGGGCTTTCAACTTCCTTTGATTCCAATGTACTTCGCTCTTTCTTGCAGCAGACCATTATCGGTCGTGTCTATTTTGCCCAACTTCTCATAGCGCTGCTCGCAACTCTGCTCTTGAGCAAATCGAAGAAAGTTGGAGCAATTTATGGGGCGCTTCTCGCCACGTTAGTTTCACTCATTCTTCCGATTTTTCAGAGTCACTCCAGTGGATTGAGTAATCACTCACTTGCAATTGGAACTTTAATCTTTCACGTCGTATTTATAACGCTATGGGTTGGTGGAGTGCTGGGCTTAATAGTGATTTCACCTGCCGCTCGCGCAATTTCCCTTAAGCGCTTTAGCTCCTTTGCGTTATGGGCCGCAATTATCGTAACTATTACAGGCACCCTGAATGCATTTGTTCGCCTCGACTTTGTCGCCGCTTGGGATTCGCCATACGCTTCACTAGTTCTCCTGAAAATTGTTCTAACAACTCTCTTAATCGCGTTCGGCGCGAGACATCGTCAATACATTATTGCAAAGAAGCCAACTGAAACTTTTTCACTCTTGGGTACAGAGTTAGCTGTCATGGTATTAACAATCGGAGTGGGCGGGTGGCTCTCAACAATGCAGCCCCCACCACACAATGGGAAAATCTCGATTCCAGATGAACCAAACCTCGCTCGCCTCTTTTGGTCCTACTCACCCGAAGCACTCTTTCTTGGTATTTTGATCATCTGGACTGCGCTCTACATCCGAGGCGTTGTGATTCTGTCGCGTCGCGGAGATAAGTGGCCGATTGGCCGAACTATCGCTTTCATTTGCGGAATTAGCGCTGCTGATTTTGCAACTAGTGGTGGCATAGGAATCTATGCGCAGTACGCATTTTCTTTCCACATGATTTCGCACATGATTCTAGGAATGATCGCTCCAATAGGTTTAGTTCTGAGTGCTCCGATAACGCTGGCGCTTCGAACCTTGCCAATTGGTCGAACAAACGAAGAACGCGGTATTAGAGGCTCACTTATTTCGCTCATTCATTCAAAAGTAATGGGATTTTATACAAATCCAATTACTGCACTTGCAATTTTTGATGGATCACTTTTCTTGGTGTACATGACGCCACTATTCGGCATTCTTATGAAAAGCCACACCGGCCATGTAATTATGGATTTACATTTCTTGCTTTCGGGATACCTTTTCTTCCATGTAATTATTGGCGTTGACCCAAATCCTCGCAAGGTGCCACACATTGTGCGAATCATCATTCTCTTTGCTGCAATGAGTATTCACGCATTTTTCTCCATCGCCCTGCTCTCCACTTCTTCACTTTTGGACGGCGGATATTTCGCATCTCTACACCGCACATGGAGTACCAATTTATTGGCAGACCAACATCTGGGCGGCTCGGTCGGTTGGGCTATGGGCGAAATTCCAATATTGATTGCCTTGGCAGCAACATTCATTCAATGGGTCAGAGATGACTCTCGCGAGGCAAACAGGATTGATCGCGCGGCTGACCGGGCTGATGCGATGGGTGAAAATGATGAACTTGCAGAGTACAACCGCAGGCTAGCTTCTCTGGCTGCCTTAAACGCAGCTGATCCAAATCAGGATACTGACAGAGAAAAGGGTTAGTAAACTTTCTTGGTGATGAGACGTTTAGGAGTTATTGGCGCAGGCCAGCTCGCTCGCATGATGGTTTCACCGGCAACGGAATTGGGAATCGATCTACGGCTCTTGGCGCAAGATTCAACGGATAGCGCAGCACAAATTTGCGATCATGTCGTGGGTGATCCATCTGATATCGATGCGGTCCTAGCTTTTGCTCGAACATGTGATGTTGTGACTTTCGAGCATGAACAAGTACCCCAATCTGTCATTAAGAATTTAGAACGAAATGGAATTAAAGTTTATCCACGCTCGGACTCCTTTATTTTTTCACAAAATAAAGTTGAGATGCGCAAGAAGATGGATTCATTAGACCTTCCTAATCCGCACTGGCAAGAGTATTCAGGTGGCCCTTCTGAAATTTCCTTTCCACTCATTGCAAAGACTATTACTGGCGGTTATGACGGCCGAGGTGTCTTTGTAGTTAACAGCCAAGGTGAACTTGAAACCCTTCATCAATCTATTGGGCAGAATCTTTTACTTGAAGAGAAGTTAGTTTTTGATTCTGAAATTGCAATCATGGTGGCACGATCCCCGCATGGTCAGGCTGCGACGTGGGCAGCGACGTGGACAGTTCAAGAAAATGGAATCTGCTCGACGACAGTAACTCCGATCCCAAATATTTCCGATGAACTAGCTACGTCGGCAACCTCAATTGCCCTAAAGATTGCTCAAGGAGTTTCGCTAGTCGGAGTAATGGCGGTAGA
>CAILYP010000069.1:0-1685 GCA_903838475.1 uncultured Actinomycetes bacterium
GCTGAAGCAATTCAATCTGCTTTAGCAAGTTATGCTGAAGATCGTGGAGATGGTTTTGCAATCATTGACATTCCTTCAGGACTTAACGTAGCTGATGCTCTAGATGCTGTTAAGGCAAACCTAGGTGCTGCAACTGGCGCACAAGCCGCTGCATACTACCCATGGTTGTTAATTCCTAACACACTTCGTGCAACTCCAGGCGCAACTCGCCTTCAGGCTCCAGGTGCAGCTATGGTTGGACTATATCTTGCAACAGATGCCTCACGTGGCGTATTTAAGTCACCAGCAGGTATCGGTAGCCGTCTAGCTCTTGCAGTTACAACTGAAAAGCAGCTTACAAATACTGAGCTTGATACTCTAAATGTGGACTCAACTCCACTAAACGCTATTCGCCAGATTCCTGGCGCAGGCATTGTTTCAATGGGTGGTCGCACACTATTGAACACACCAAATGATCGCTACATCAACGTACGTCGTTCCTTGATTTACATCAAGAAGGAAATGACAGACCGCTCAATGTTTGCAGTCTTTGAGAACAATGACGAACGTCTATGGTCCCGTATTCGTACCGCACTAGGTGCTTTCTTGCAGTCATACTGGCAGCAAGGTGGTCTTCGTGGCGCTACAACTAAGGAAGCGTTCTTTGTGCGATGCGATAGCTCAATCAATAGTTTTGCAGACCTACAAAATGGTCGCATCAATATTGAGGTCGGCGTTGCCCTCGAATATCCAGCAGAGTTCGTTGTGATCAAGCTTTCACAACTAACCGGAACCGCTTCGGCGTAAGGAGATAAACAAAAATGGCTGATACACCATCAACATTTGACAAGCCACAGAGTACCTTAATGACGGATCCGATCCGTAATTTTAGATTCGCTGTGACTTTTGAACCAATTGACGGATGGACTGACGGTGGTCTTGGAACAATGGGATTCGTCTCAGTTTCAGGTATGACCGCATCTATCGAATCAATTGCATACCGTGAAGGCGGATTCAATACCAACGTTCACCAGATCCCTGGTCAGACATCCTTCACACCAATCACATTCTCTAAGGGAATTATGCTTGGTCAAACATCCAGTTCAAAGTGGATGAAGCGCATCTTTGCACTACTTAGCCAGAATGCAACTGCTGGCGTAGGCGCAGGATTTCGCTGCAACGTTAAGATCCAGGTACTAAGTCACCCTAACCCATCTGGTTGGACCTCTAATACAGGTACAGGCGGAGTAGGAGCACAGACAGGTACCCCAACAGCTGCTGGTCCTGGTGGACAACACGTCTCTATGGAAATCAAGGTATACAACGCTTGGATTACATCCTTGTCATATGGATCACTTGATGCTGGTGCAAACGCACTCATGGTAGAAGAAATGACTATCGTGCATGAAGGCTTTGACGTCGCAATCGCATCAAACTATGGAACAAGCGCAACACATACTGCGTAATTAAACTGAAAAGGAACACAATATGGCCACTCAAAAGATTACAAGTGCGGAAGACCCAAAACTAGCTTCAAAGCTAGCTACGGAAGCTATTCAGGCTGTTACTCAGGAGGTAGTATCGGTGTCAGAGGAATCTGATATTCAACTACCTCCTGATACAACAGTAGATTTACCTGGTGGATTGTTTGATCCAATTGATGGAACAACCAAGACAGCAGAAGTTAGAGAACTAAACGGAGCCGA
>CAILYP010000070.1:0-15309 GCA_903838475.1 uncultured Actinomycetes bacterium
ATAATGAGCGTTCCTTTCGGAACACTTACTTCAAATCCATCAATAACGACGGTGATCATTTCAACTGCTACTTCGGTCGTCATGCGCGCACTCCTGCAAATAGCGTTGATGCAACAGGATCAAATGGGCAACTTCCAAGATCTAAGTGACGCTGATATTCCTCACGGAAATACTTCATCGAGGAGATAATGGGGCTTGCTGCGCCATCGGCTAGTGCGCAAAATGAACGACCAGCAATATTGTCGACGATATCGAGTAATTTATCGAGATCTGCCGATACTCCACGACCAGCCTCAAGTTCCTTAAGAGCTTGGACCAGCCACCAAGTTCCTTCGCGGCATGGCGTGCACTTTCCGCAAGATTCGTGTTTATAAAACTCAGTCCATCGCAAAACAGCCCGAACAACACATGTCGTTTCATCAAAAATTTGTAACGCTTTAGTTCCAAGCATTGATCCAGCAGCCCCAACGCCTTCATAATCAAGTGGAACATCAAGATGCTGGTCGGTAAACATTGGCGTGGATGATCCACCAGGTGTCCAGAACTTCAATGTATGACCTTCGCGAATTCCACCAGCCATATCTAGAAGTTCGCGTAAGGTAATTCCAAGCGGTGCTTCAAACTGTCCTGGATTTTTTACATGCCCAGAAAGAGAGTACAAGGTAAAACCCTTGCTCTTCTCAGTGCCCATGCCTTGGAACCACTTAACTCCATTGGCAACAATTGCAGGTACTGACGCAATTGACTCAACATTATTAACAACCGTTGGGCGCGCATAAAGGCCGGCGATTGCAGGGAATGGAGGGCGAAGTCGAGGTTGGCCACGAAACCCCTCGAGAGAATCGAGCAACGCAGTTTCTTCTCCGCAAATATATGCACCTGCGCCAGCATGTAAAACAAGCTCTAAGTTAAATCCTTTTTTATCAATATTATTTCCAAGTAATCCCGCCGCATAAGCGTCTTCAATAGCTTGCTGAACACGACGAAAAATATGAACCACTTCTCCGCGTAAGTAAATGAATGCATAGTTCGCGCGAATTGCGTAGGAAGCAATAATGATTCCTTCGATCAAAACGTGTGGGTTTGCCATTAGCAACGGCATGTCTTTGCACGTTCCTGGTTCAGATTCGTCAGCGTTAACAACGAGATAATGTTCTTTGCCGTCGTTCTGAGGAATAAATCCCCACTTCATTCCGGTTGGGAAACCCGCTCCACCGCGGCCTCGGAGTCCTGAATCTTTTACCAATTGAATTACTTCATCCGGCTCCATCTTGAAAGCTTTAGCCACAGCCTTGTAGCCGCCATTGCGGCGGTATCCATCAATCGTAAATGAATCTTCTTCATCCCAATTGGCGGAAAGTACTGGGGTTAACTTTTTCATTTCGCCTCTTTCGATATTTTCAAACCAAGCTTTGACGGCTCGCCAGCTGATACACCTTCACCGGAAAGGCCATCTGAAATTCCAGCTAGGACAGCTGAGTTCTCTTTCCATGTGCGAAGCGAATTAGGCCCACGTGTTGGTGCAGGTGGATTTCCGGCTTTCGCCGCATCAACAAAATCTTTAACACTTTGTGGAGTCTGATTGTCAAAGAACTCCCAATTGACCATAACTACTGGGGCATAGTCGCAAGCGGCGTTGCACTCAATACGCTCAAGTGAAACTTTTCCATCTTTTGTAACTTCATCACTTTCAATTCCAAGATGTTCAGATACTGACTTATAAATCTCATCGCCGCCCATTACAGCGCACAAAGTATTTATGCACACGCCAACGTGATACTCACCAACAGGCTCAGTCTTATATTGAGTATAGAAAGTTGAGACTGCAGTTACTTCTGCAGTCTCTAGTTCAAGCTTCTTAGCGATGAGTTCAATTCCTTGTGAAGTGACATAGCCATCTAAGGACTGTACGAAATGTAGTAGCGGCATTACCGCAGATCGCTTCCGTGGATAACGAGCAATAATTGAATCCATTGTTAAAAGATTTTCGTGTGAATATGACATTAGCGATCAACACCTCCCATTACAGGATCAATTGATGCTACCGATGCGATGACGTCAGCAATCATTCCGCCTTCACACATCGCTGCTGTGGCTTGAAGATTATTAAAAGAAGGTTCACGGAAATGAACTCGATATGGTCGTGTGCCACCGTCAGACACGGTATGAACTCCAGTCTCTCCTCGAGGAGATTCAACAGCTGCATAAGCCTGGCCAGCGGGAACTCGGAAACCTTCAGTAACAATTTTAAAGTGATGGATGAGAGCTTCCATCGACTCTCCCATTATTTTGCGGATATGTTCAAGCGAGTTACCCATTCCATCTGGGCCAACAGACATCTGTGATGGCCAAGCAATTTTCTTATCGGCAACCATAACTGGTGCGCCAGCAAGCTTCTCGAGATTATCGCAACACTGCTCGATGATGCGAAGTGATTGTTCGAGTTCGCCCATGCGCACGAGGAATCGTCCATATGCATCGGCGGTATCGGCAGTGATCACATCAAAGTTGTAATTTTCATAACCAGAGTAAGGCTGGGACTTGCGAAGATCCCAAGGCATACCAGCGGCACGAAGAATCGGGCCAGTAATGCCAAGAGTCATGCAACCCGCTAGATCAAGATAACCAATATCTTTGGTTCGCTTCATCCAAATGGAATTTCCTACGAGCAACGTTTCATTATCTTTAAAATTCTTACGCATCTCTTTACATGCTTCACGAATGTGTGAAACAGATTCTTGTGGAACATCCTGCGCTACTCCACCTGGACGGATATAGGCCATATTCATACGCAAACCAGATACTTCTTCAAAGATATCTAGAACTGTTTCGCGCTCTCGGAATGCGAAGAACATGGGTGTAATCGCGCCTAACTCAAGTCCACCAGTACCAAAACAGACCATATGCGAGGAGATGCGATTAAGTTCCATCATCAAGACGCGAATAACTTGGGCGCGTTCTGGTATTTGTTCATGAATATCCAAAAGTTTCTCAACCGACATGCAATACGCAGTTTCATTAAAGATCGGCGCTAGGTAATCCATGCGAGTTACATATGTGACACCTTGTGTCCATGTGCGATATTCGGTGTTCTTCTCAATTCCGGTATGAAGATAACCAATTCCGCAACGAGCTTCTGTAACAGTTTCACCTTCTAGCTCAAGAATTAAACGCAATACTCCGTGCGTCGAAGGATGCTGAGGGCCCATGTTGACAACAACGCGTTCCTCTTTTGTTGCACCAATCTCAGTAGATAAATCGCTCCAGTCGCCACCCGTTACGGAATAAACCCGACCTTCGGTGGTCTCTGTCGCAGAAGCGTATGGATCAAATGTCATTGGTAACTCCTACGTTCACTAGGAGCTGGAAAAGTTGCGCCTTGGAATTCAATTGGAATTCCACCGAGTGGATAATCTTTTCGTTGCGGATGACCGACCCAATCATCTGGCATCAAGATACGAGTAAGTCCAAGATGGCCATCGAAAATAATTCCGAACATGTCAAAGGCTTCGCGTTCGTGCCAGTTATTACCTGCCCAAACTTCAACGAGTGAAGGGATGTGTGGGTCAGCATCTGGTACCGAAACTTCTAAACGAACTCGACGATTATGTGTCATGGAAAGTAATGGATAGACCATATGTAATTCACGACCAACTTGATCTGGGTAATGAACTCCACTTACTCCAAGACACATTTCAAATTGTAATTTTGGATTATCGCGAAGATTCCGCGCGACCTCTTCCAACTTTTCTCGCTTTACATGCAGCGTTAATTCACCGCGATAAACGACCACGGCCTCAATAGCTTCACTAAATTGCGGGTAAGCACGCTCTAAATCATCGGTAAGTTCATCGAAATAACTGCCATATGGGCGTTCAGATGAACCAGTCGATGCGCCAGTTTTAGCTAAGCCACCGAAACCTGAAGTGTCACCTGTGCCTTGAACGCCAAACATTCCATCATCGTGCGTCATGCAAGAAGCCCTTTATGCGCATGTGAGGGTTGCGAAGCGAGCGCAGCAGCTTCTACCTCGCGGATAATTTGCGCACGATTTGAGCCTAGTTTTTCACTTCCAATTTGTTCGTGCAATTTAATAATTGCATTCATCAACATCTCTGGGCGTGGAGGACAACCTGGTAAGTAAATATCTACGGGGACAATATGGTCAACGCCTTGAACGATGGCATAGTTATTAAACATTCCGCCAGAGGAAGCACACGCTCCCATAGAAAGTACCCACTTTGGCGCTGCCATTTGATCATAAATTTGACGCAAAACAGGGGCCATTTTATTTGAGACTCTGCCGGCCACGATCATGAGATCGGCTTGGCGAGGTGAAGCACGGAATACTTCCATTCCAAATCGTGACAAGTCATATTTTGCTGTTGTGGTCGCCATCATTTCAATCGCACAACATGCAAGTCCAAAAGTTGCGGGCCAAAGAGAATTCTTTCGCATATAGCCCGCGAGTTTCTCTACTGTTGTAAGTAGAAACCCGCTTGGTAATTTCTCTTCAATTCCCATTTAATCCCAATCCAATCCGCCGCGACGCCAAACATATGCATAAGCAACGAAGACAGTCAGGATGAAAATCATCATTTCCACGAGTCCAAATACACCGAGCTTGTCGAAGGTAACAGCCCATGGGTAGAGAAAAACAATTTCAATATCGAAAACTATAAAAAGCATTGCGGTAAGGAAGTACTTCACTGGGAAGCGCCCGCCTCCGGATGCTTGCGGGGATGGTTCAATTCCACACTCATAAGCGTCGGCTTTTGCTCTGTTGTATCGCTTCGGTCCAGATACTGCGGCGGCGCCAACAGAGAAGACGGCGAAGCCAAAACCAATAGCGGCGATCGCAAGAATCGGGATATAAGGATTCATGATGCCGCCAGTCTACGGGGCAATCGGTTGGGAAGGAATTTGGCGTGCGTCACATTGACTCATATTGACCCAAATTTAGACACTTTTAGCGCTCTTTCCCCGGCTTATGGCCAATATGAATCGCGACAATTCCGAAAGTTAAGTCCTGCCAGCCAACTCTCTCCCAGCCTGCAGATTCCATTATGTGAGCTAGCCCCTTTTGATTCGGCCAGGCCTGAATGGACTGAGCCAAATAAACATAAGCATCGGGATTGGAGGCAGTTTTCTTTGCGATTACTGGAAGTGCCCCCATTAAATATTTCATGTAAATCAATCTCAATATTCGATTTGTGGGATGGCTAAATTCGACAACCACCATGCGGCCACCAGGTTTTACAACTCGAAGTGATTCTGCAAGAGCGGCTTTGGCATCGTTAGTATTTCGCAATCCAAATGAGATTGTTGCAACATCAAATTCATCGCTGCCAAAAGGTAACTTCAGCGCATCACCTTGAATAAAGGTAAGGCCGGGATTTCGCTTACGTCCTGCTTCAATCATTCCCTGTGAAAAATCCAGGGCGACGACATCGGCCCCTGCATCAGCAAGCGGCCTGCTAGATGAGCCAGTCCCTGCGGCAATATCTAGAATTTTCATTCCTTTGGCGGGGTCAATGATTGACGAAGCCACTCTGCGCCAAGCTTTTGTTCGGTTGAGGCTAAGAAGGTCATTTATGAAGTCATAGCGTTTAGCGACATCATCAAACATCGCCGCGACTTCTTGAGGATCCTTATTTAGATCAGCTTTTTTACCCACGCGTACATTCTTCTCGGAGTACGCTTTATTCACAAATCCGGGAAGGAAACAGCCACAATGAGCACTCCACTTCAACCAACGCTTCGATACGCACTCATAACTAGAACTACCGCAGCAACCAATGTCGCACTCGCCCTCGCAGGAGTTGCATTCGTCTCGTTGATGGCCCAGCTCTCATTCCCGTTACCTGGCTCACCCGTTCCCTTTACCGGCCAAACTCTTGCAGTTCTCCTCCTAGGTACTGCTTATGGCGCCAATCTCGGTCTTGCCACAATCTCTCTTTATATTGCTATGGGCGTTGCGGGACTGCCGCTATTTACTCAAGGAACTCATGGCCTCTCGCATCTGACCGGTGCAACAGGTGGTTACCTAGTTGGAATGGCCTGTGCATCATTTATCGCAGGCTATCTTGCTGAAAAGAAATATGATCAACGCTTCTCAACTGTCATACCAACAATGATTCTTAGTAACGTTGTAATTTTTACTTTCGGGCTACTGTGGCTTCAGCATGCAACGGGAAAAACATGGAGTTGGACCTTCGCACATGGATTTACGCCATTTATTGCTGGCGAAGCACTTAAAATTGCGATTGCAAGCACATCCTTGCCGGTTGTATGGAGATTCATTAGCCGCCTAAAGTAAGGGCGTGGCCAACCGTATTACGACTGAGATTTTGGGTGAACTTCCCGTACTCAGCAAGCTAGCTACGACATCCCCACTATCGACTTCATGGATTCGTGGCGGTGATGGCTTAATTGGATTTGGTATTTACAAATCTCATACAGTTACTGGGCCTAAGCGATTTACAGATGCATCTCAATGGTGGAGAAATGAACTTTCTCAATTAGACATTCATAACAACGTTCATGGCAGCGGTACGGGCCCAATTCTTTTTACATCGTTCTCGTTTCTTGAATCAGAGAAGTCCGAATTAGTTATCCCACAAATAATTGTTGGTCGAAAAGGTGGCAAGTCTTGGATTACGTGGATTGGGGATTCTCAGCAACCTCAACTCGAAACACAAATCTCTGCGCAACAATCACATGCCCTTACTTGGGTTCCTGGATCACTTAGTGAAGATGAGTGGAAAGGGCGCGTTTCACTTGCGGTTGAGCGAATTAAACGTGGTGAGCTGGAAAAAGTAGTTCTTGCCCGAGATATCAGCGCTCAGAGCAATGAGGTGATTAACCCACAAACGTTGATCCAAAGATTAGAAGCTGAATACCCAACTACCTGGGTATTTCTAGTTGAAAACTTAGTTGGTGCAACACCTGAACTTCTTGTGCGCCTCAGTAAATCTTTAGTTACCTCGCGAGTACTCGCTGGAACCATTAGAAAAACCGGAGATGAGGCTAAAGATTTAGCTTTGGCTGCAACCCTGGCTAAATCATCTAAGGACCTTGAAGAACATGAATACGCGGTGAGATCTGTTGCAGAGGAGCTCGCACCATTTTGTTCTTCAACGAATGTGCCTGAATCACCCTTTGTTTTACATCTATCCAATGTCATGCATTTAGCTACAGATGTCACGGGTGTAGTAAATGAATCAGCAACACCGGTGGATATGTTTACAGTGATCAAAGCGCTCCATCCTTCAGCGGCAGTATGTGGGACACCAACCGATATCGCTCGAGAAGTTATTAATGAAATTGAGAGCATGCACCGTGGCCGGTATGCAGGCCCTGTTGGTTGGATAGATGCTCGCGGTGATGGCGAAGTCGGAATAGCACTTCGATGCGGTGCGCTATCTAAGGATATGAAAAATATTCAACTTTTCGCCGGCTGCGGAATAGTCGCTGGCTCAATTGCCGAAGATGAACTAGCTGAAAGTCAGGCTAAATTAATGCCCATGCGCACAGCGCTCGCAACTCTCTGATGCAATTCCTTTAAGACACGTGCATTCTCTTGGCGATCCGGTACCTCTACAAGAACAAAATGGAGCCCTTCGCGATGGAAAGTACGTTCTAAATCACTAACCGTCTTTACTTTCTCAACTGAATATCCAAATCCTTTAATAATTGATTCGATATTGAGATTATGCGGCGTTCCAAAGACTCTTTCAAAACCTTGCACTCCTGCTTGTGGCAACGTTGAGAAAATTCCACCACCGTTGTTATCAATGATAAAAATTGTGTGATTCATCTGTTGCGTATTAACTAACGCCGATAAATCATGTAAAAATGTTAGATCTCCGAGTACTGAGTAGGTTCGCTCATAAACCGTTGAGATTCCAAATCCTGTTGAAATATTTCCATCAATTCCGGCAAGTCCCCGATTTGAAAAAACGTGTACGCCCTTTCGAGGTTCTGCAAATGCTTCCATATCGCGTACCGGCCTAGATGAGCCTATAAAAACTGCAGATTCTGTAGGCAAATTTTTTGCAATTGTCCTGGCAGCTAATTGCTCTGACCAATCTAACTCAATTGCCGTACGAGCTAATTCACCAGCAGATTTCCATTGCGCGACCCAAGTTTTATCTAACGTGGGCGCAGAAATTTCTGGAACGCTAAATAGAATATCGGTCGCTTCCCGCTTGGTATCAATTTCCTGCGCGCGAGGATCAACCACGATAATATTTTTACATTGGGCAATATATGAATTTATGCTTCGAGAAAGTGTCGTTCTTCCAATAACAATTACTTGATCAGCTTTAAGGGATTCTCGTAAGTCTGCGTCAGCTAAGAAAAGTGCTGCATGTGGCACGGCTGTTGGGAACGATAAGGGATCTTCAGCGATAAGCGGAATTCCGGATTTTTCTACAACACTACGCAAAAATTCTGTCGGCGCACCTGCGCGATCATGGCCAACAATAATTACTGAACGCGAAGCGGCTACAAGATCTCCACTTGTGGAAGCAATTTTTTCGAATGTCTCAGGATGGATACCAGAGAGCCAATCTGATTCTTGCGTCGTACTGAGAAGTGGCTCATCAAATTGGATATTTAAATGAACTGGACCAGCTTGCAACAGAGCAGAGCAATCAATAATTTCTGCTGTATCAATTGTTTGAATCGGAGCTAAAATTCCTGCCTGTAAAGTTGTTTGATTAGCACCAGTTTTGCGCAGACGAGCCGGACGATCTGCGGTAATAAAAAGAATATTATTTCTTGAGTGGTATGCCTCTAACGCAGCTGGATGATAATTTGCTGCAGCAGTTCCGCTTGTGCAAATAACTGCCACATACTTGCCGCTAGCTTTTGCGATTCCAAGCGCATAAAAAGCAGCGCCCCGCTCATCAATACGTATATGGACTTCAATCAAGCCTTTGGCTTCGGCCTCATGAAGTGCAAGAGAGATAGGTGCGTTACGAGAGCCCGGGGATAGCACAAAATCACTAATACCTAACTCAATTAACTGTCGCACTATCGAGTGAGCAAGATGGGTTGCAATCATTATTCCCATTCCTCCCACTCCCGAATAATTTCAACTACTCGATTCTTCCACCATTCTTGGCGCTCTTCACTCGCGCGATATTTCTCAATCAGGGCGAAATTAGGCTCCACGCGAGAAACTGCAAGTGAACCGGAGCGCGCGATAAGTGGTGGCTCGCAAATATCAGACTCTAGAAGCGCCACAGTCCCCAACCCGCACGCATAGTCGAGCTCTTCAAATGAGGCAGCTAACGCAAGAGAGTGTGAAATACCAATTCCTGTATCGAGCGCACTAGATACAACTACGGCCAAGCCCGCTTCCCGAGCGATTTTATGCGCTTGCGCGAAACCTCCACTTGGGGCCCATTTAATTATGGCTATATCTGCCACGTTTTTGAGTTGAGAATGGTCACTTCCTAAGTGCTTGCGGATCGACTCATCTACCGCAATCTTCATAGGAATTTCGGATTTAAGTTTAGCTAAGTCAGTTAGTTCAGCACATGGTTGTTCGATATATTCAAATACTTTTCCAAAACGCAGATTAAAATCGTGCAAGTGAAGTAACGCTTCCTCAAGGCTCCACGAACCATTTACATCTAGGCGTATTTTTGCCTCTGGCAAAATATTAAGAGTTTCTTCAACTAATTCAGATCCAGATAAAAAATCATCAACCTTAATTTTGACAGTCGTAGTGCCTTCAAAACGCTTTAGTATTTCAGCAACTTTATCAACCGGAACTTTTGGAAGTGTGGCATTGACGTGAATAGTGTCGCGATAAAGATGGGGCCATGGGCTATTCGAAGCTTCTAGCGCCGCTCTCAACCACGCGTCAGATTCCTTTGGCCCATATTCAAGGAAAGGTGAAAACTCACTCCAACCATGTGAGCCTTTAAATAATGCTACTTCGCGAATTTCAATTCCACGAAAGTCTGTGCGCGTAGGAATAGCGATAACAGTGAAGTCAGCAAATACATCTTCTGGAAAGTAATCCATGATTGTTACGGGCGCTTGGGAAACTTCCCGAAATTTGGTTCACGTTTCTCTTGATAAGCGTTACGGCCTTCTTGGCCTTCCTCTGTGAGATAAAAGAGAAGTGTTGCGTCCCCAGCAAGTTGTTGAACGCCAGCCAGACCGTCATCTGCCGCATTTAATCCGGCCTTCAAAAGTCGAAGCGCCATTGGTGAATGTCTCAGAATTTCTCGGCACCAAGAAACTGTTTCTGCTTCCAACTGTGAAAGTGGAACTACGGTATTTACAAGTCCCATCTCAAGTGCTTCTTGTGCATCGTATTGTCTAGCAAGGAACCAGATTTCCCGGGCTTTTTTCTGACCAATGTGCGCGGCTAATAAACCTGCGCCATACCCGCCATCAAAAGATCCGACCATGGGACCTGTCTGTCCAAATTTTGCATTCTCTGCAGCAATCGTTAAATCACAGACCACGTGAAGTACGTGCCCACCGCCTATTGCCCAACCTGCAACCATCGCAATGATTGGTTTTGGAGTACGTCGAATTTGTACTTGAAGATCTAAAACATTCAAACGACCAATACCTTTTTTACCCAGAGCATCTGAGCCGATATATCCATCGTCACCTCGAACATTAATATCTCCACCGGAACAAAATGCTTCATCGCCCGCACCTGTAAGAATGATTACTCCAACTTGATCATCATCGCGTGCTAAATCAAATGCAATTCGAAGTTCAGCGAGAGTTTCAGGGCGAAATGCATTACGAACTTCAGGACGATTGATGGTTATCTTGGCGATTCCTTCGGCCACAAGGTAAGTGATATCTGTAAAACTCTCGCCTCCCGCGCCCACTTCCCAAGCAGGGATG
This sequence comes from uncultured Actinomycetes bacterium, assembly GCA_903838475.1. GTDB lineage: Bacteria > Actinomycetota > Actinomycetes > Nanopelagicales > Nanopelagicaceae > PALSA-747. The sequence goes on from CAILYP010000070.1 coordinate 10,888, forward strand.
GACCGGCTACCAAATTCGCGTTTTATTGGCTTGCTCATAGGGGTAGCCTACGATGGTCATGGATAACTTTTCACAACTCGAATCAGGTCTCCCAACCAGAGAACTCCTCCACATTACGCCTGAGTGGGAGATCCCGCAGGTTATGAAGGCTCTGAAAGCTGCGCTGGATGGCACCGGACCGGCGCTAACTTTTGGCCAGACATCGCGCCAGCTAGTTCCACATAACTGCGCCGTCGTTATTCCAACGAGTGGGTCGACCGGAGAGCCAAAAGATGTTGCCCTTTCTGCGGCTGCATTACAAGCAAGTGCGAAAGCTGCCCACGAATACCTTGAAGCTAAACCAGGAGATCGATGGTCGCTGCTCCTTCCTATTACACATATCGCAGGAATTAATGTTTTGGTTCGCGCCATTGAACTTGGAAGTGAACCGGTCGATATGACTACGGATGCAGATTTCACGGCAATTGTTCCTACCCAACTTCATCGTGCACTTCATGGAGAAGCACAGCTTCTGCGCCATTTACAAAATACAAAAGCAGTTCTTGTCGGTGGGGCGGCATCAAGTGAAGCGCTATTAGAGCAGGCAAGAAATGCAGGTATCAATACTGTTACGACATATGGAATGTCTGAAATGAGCGGTGGTTGCATCTATAACGGACTACCTCTAGCTGGAGTGAAAGTTCAAATTGGAAGTGGTGGGGCGATTGAACTTGCTGGCGATATGCAAGCACTTGGATATTTAAATGCTCCTCAACTTTGGAGTGAAGTAACTCATGACGAGTGGTTTACGACAAGTGATAGTGGCGAAATTTTGGGTGGGCAAGTAATTGTGACTGGCAGGCTAGACGATCAAATTAATACCGGCGGAAAGAAAATATCACTCTCGTTGATTGATAATTTCCTCCATGACACATTCCCACGTCAACGATTTGCCACACTTGCTCTACCAGATAAAGAATGGGGAGAAAAACTTGTTCTCGTAGTTGACGGGTCTTTAGATCAAAATTTGATTAAGGAGGCGCTTAGGTCTGCATTTGGCGGGCATGTTGTTCCTAAAGAAATACTTTTTAATATCGAGATTCCACTTATTTCTATTGGTAAGCCTGATCGGAAGAAATTACGCGAATTATTTGAGAAGATTGCTTAATGATTTCTACCTGGATTGCTGGGGCTCGCCCGCGCACATTACCAGCGGCAATTTCGCCAGTAATTGTTGGTAGCGCCTTATCATTTCGAATCGCAGATAACGTTAGTTACGTTAACGCACTTCTTGCACTTCTCGTCAGCCTCTCCCTCCAGATTGGCGTTAATTACGCGAATGACTACTCAGATGGAATCAAAGGAGTAGATGAGAAGCGAGTTGGGCCAGTGCGCCTTGTTGGAAGTGGGCTTGCCACTGCAGCTGCGGTAAAACGTGCAGCATTTATCTCTTTCGGGTTTGCTTCGATAATAGGTTTCATTCTTGCTGCCCGAACTTCATACATTCTTATCCCCGTGGGAGTCCTTGCCATCATTGCAGCGTGGACTTATACGGGAAGTTCTAAACCATATGGCTATCGTGGATTTGGCGAAATTTCAGTCTTCCTGTTCTTTGGAATAGTGGCAACTGTAGGTACCTACTTTGTCGCGAGCTCGGCACTCGCATGGCAAGCGCTTCTTTTTTCACTTCCCGTTGGCGCGCTATCGTGCGCAATCCTGGCAATTAATAATCTTCGAGATCTGCCTAAAGATGCCTTGGTTAACAAACGCACGCTTGCAGTGCGAATGGGAGATTCACGTGCTCGCTCATTCTTTCTCTCGCTCTTACTTTTCGCCCATCTCTCAAGTATCGCTGGGGTAGTTGTAACACCCTGGGCAATTGCTACATTGGCTTTGCTGCCAATTACGGTCCAAATCACACGCTCAATTCAGGCTGGTTCACAGGGAGTAGATTTGATTCCACTCTTAGGTAAGACTGGGCGACTTCAACTCATGCTCTCCACAACACTTGCAATCGCACTTGTTATCTAAGGGATTAAACTAACGCCATGGTAAAACTCGACGCTTTCATTTTTATTATTTCCCTTCTCGTACAACTTTATTCACTCTTTGATTGTGGGCGTACCGAGCAAGACCATTTTAAAAAGCTTCCAAAGTGGGGATGGCTAATAGTCATACTTTTGTTCGGCGGATTCGGCGGACTGATGTGGCTCATAGTTGGTCGACCAAAGAGCCCTGGCACCGGCAGAGGTCGCGGGCAAAAGCCTCGCATTATTCCTCCGGATGATGATCCAGATTTCCTACGAAAGCTTTAATTAAAGTCCTGAATATGTATGGCGCCCAGAGCCCCAGATATTTATATAGACGTAATTAAATAAAAACGTAGATCCAGCGAATAGACATAGCCAAGCAGCTCTACGTCCGCGCCAACCAACAGTTACGCGAGCGTGCAAATAAGCAGCATAGGCAATCCATGTAATGAATGCCCAGGTCTCTTTTGGATCCCAACCCCAATAACGACCCCATGCTGATTCTGCCCAAATTGCTCCGGCAATAACAGCAAAGGTCCAAAGTGGAAATACGAACGCTACGAGACGGTAAGAAAGTTGATCTAGGTATTCAAGAGATGGAAGTTTCTTCGCCCATACATTTCTTTCACCACGTGATTCAATTCGATCTAATATTAAATAGGTAGCTGCAATCGTATTTGCAAGCAAGAAAACCCCACCAGAAATAATTGCCGCCGATACGTGAATGATTAACCAGGTTGATTTAAGGGCAGGAACTAGTGGCGCACTTGGGCGATACAACACTGCTACTGCAGTTCCAAGAGTTAGTAGGACAGAGATTGATATTGGCAAGCCAAGCCAGCGAAGTTTATATTTAATTAACGCGAACAAGTAAGCACCGGCGAAGGCCATCGCTCCCGTGATCGAGAATTCATACATATTGCCCCACGGTGCACGGTGTGCCGATAGTCCGCGAAGCAGAACGCCAGAGGTTAAGAATACTTGTCCAAGGATCATCATTGCAGTTCCAATACGGCCCGCTTTATCAGTACGGGCGAAATCAAATTTTGTTGAGTTTTCGGCTAGACGAACAGAAAAGGCAACTTCAACGGCGTGCGAAAAGAAGGCGACGGTATAAACGAACATCGCAGAATAAATTGCGTAGTTCGATAAGTATGCAAACTCTCTAGAGCTCATCTTCCATCCACTTCTTAAGTTGAGCGAGTTCCTCGCTCAAACCTGGCGCACTATTCTTAGCAAGACCTGCTATTTCTATCTGATTATTTGCTTTCACCCAAATTCTGCGTTGACGAGTAAAGAGGGAGAGCAACAAGCCCAAGATAGCCAATATCGCACCTACGAGCGCGTAGAGCTTGCCAGGGTCATCAACAATTTGAAGGTTAACCCATGAACGCCAGCCATCAAATGTGATGGAGCCCTCACCAAAATTTAGCGTCTGCCCGATTGTTAATTGCTTAAGGGCAATTCGTTCCATTTTTGATGTGTTTAAGCGGTAAACCGATTGTGGAATTCCGTTATCAAGACCAAGGTTTCCTTTCCACACCGCAAGCAACAACCGCGGATCTAATACTTCGGGAAATGCCGAGAAAGCGCCCCGACGAGCGTTGCGATCATAGGTAGGGATGAATGAACCTACAAACCCTATTTGTGGATTCATATCTGGTGCTTTGATTGCGCCGGTAGAAGTTAGATTTGCATCTTGTGGCAAGAAAGTAACAGGGCCGTGAAAAGTAACCATTCCTAACTTATCTTTTATTGTGACAACTGGTGAATATCCATTTGCTTGCAAATAAATCTTGGTATTGCCGTAAGTGAGTGGACTATTAACTTTTATAATAATCTTTTTCTCAGCGCTTCCAATAGGTCTAGCCGCTTGAACAGTAAGCGTATAGTCCTGAGGTGCATTCGTTGCAGGATCATACTTGGCGGCGAAGTCAGTAACTCTTAGTGAAAATGATTGCATCGATTGATCTGATTGAAACTTTCCAAATGCCAAGCTGTCATAGGAAGTTGGAGTATTAATAAATCGCTCTCCCACATTAACTATGGCCTCACCTTTAGATCCAAAAAGGGATCCGACGCCAACCGCAACTAAAATAAGAATAAGTGAGAGATGAAATAATAAGTTACCGGTTTCTCGCGAATAACCTTTTTCGGCAGAGATAGAGTTTGCTTCACGACGAACACGGAAATGATTCTTTTTAAACCATGCCTCGGCTTTATCTAAATTTCCGGCAGAGAGGGCTTCAAATCCCTCCATGCGGTTTAAATTTTGAGGGGTAAGCGGTGGCTTTTTTCCAATAGCTCGAAGATGTTCTAGCGTCCGTGGAAGTACACACCCAATGAGGGAGATAAAGAGCAGTAAATAAATTGCGCTAAACCAAGGTGAGCTATAAACATCAAAGAATTTGAA
>CAILYP010000071.1:0-3635 GCA_903838475.1 uncultured Actinomycetes bacterium
ACCGGATGTTGAGTAAGAAATTATGTCCGAAGGCGCATGTTTCATATTTGAAGTGATTACAAAGGTTGAACCGTCAGCGCTGTCAACAATTGCATTTGAAATATTGAAGGCGCTTGAGGCAAATCCGGTAATGGAAACTACGTCTCCTGGCTTAACATCCTTACCATTTGCATTCGTATAAGAGTATGAAATTGAGATGCTAGAACCAGTAGTAGGCGTTGCAGTTGCGCTCGTTATATTTGCAATGCTTACTGGGTTAGTAAGTGTGCTGTGTGTTCCATAGGCAGCAACAAAGTTAACGCCAGATTCTGGATAACGAAGCTTGCCAATGAAATCACGCCAAGATGCGTATGGGGCAAGAGATGAAGCACGCTGGCTGCGGAATTGGTTAAGGGTCGGAACTCCAACATCTCGGCCACGAGTGATATTCAGAGAAGCTAGGTCAAGTGGTAAACCTAAAAGATTATTCCGGACGGCATCAGTTACAAACTCATCGATTTCATTTCCGCGTTGCGATGACATCCCTTGGGCGATTGCCGCAGCTGATGATCCTGGTGAATAGTCATAACTTCCGGATGGATCATTGATGGCAACATAAGCAATATTTGTTAAATTATCAGGTGCAACTCTGGAATTACTTTCAACAATAGTCCCACTTGAAGGTAGGGCTACTGCACTTGCAGATGCGCCACCAGGATAATAAGTAGAAACTGTAAATGTGGTTGCAGTTCTTGCACGAACAACTGCGCTGTTGAGATTGAAATCTGAATTGTCCATCTCGGAAGTAGTGACAATCTGCCCGACTTTTGGTGGTGTTTCGCCAGTGTTCATAGTGAAGACGAAATCAGAACCTGACCATGCTGCAGTTTTTAGAATCATTGGTCGAGGCATTCTTGCCTGAACCGGATTAGTAAAACCATTTAACAGTGCAACATCTTGATTGTTATTCACATCGTAGAACTCACCTGGGTTTGAGCGAGCTATTGTTTCATTTAGCATCGAGTGGCCAACTCGATAAACCGCACTTGCAAATTCGGCAGGAATATCGGCATTTAAATTTGGATCATATTGCGTAAAGAGCGGAAGGCTTGGTGCGATACGACGAATGAATTCGTCATAAACCATATGTTGATATTCCATCTCATTTACTAATCGAGCAGCTTGATACAAACGCTCGCCATTCATAACGCCATTAGATATCCACTCACTCTTGAATGCGGGGGTAACTTCTGGATCGTTATTCAATAAATCAGTTATGTCTTGGGCAAGCAAGTTGTGTTCGCTATGGAAAAGATGGTGGATCGCAGAAAGTCCAATATTTTCATTTAGGCGACCATCTCCAGATATGTAATGCTCATTTAAGTTTTCATCATCGTAATACCCAGTTGGCATAACATTCGCAGAGTTCATAACTGAGTCTTCATCTGGAGTCAACGGAGTTCCACCACTTGTAAATGGAACGGCTGATGCCATAGTGTCATTTAAGAATGCATGTCCAGTTGTAACTGCGAACCAATTTGATCCAGTTTGGCCAGGAAGTGAAGTTCCGCCTGCTGGATTAGTAGAAGTTTTTGCGCCTGTACCGATTGGCAATGCTGGGTTTCCTGGTTCCCATACATAGCTTGTTCCATTAGTGAAGAGCATCATTGGGAAATTGTTTGCAGCAGGAATAAATTTTCCATATTGATCTGTAGCAATTACTGGAATGCTGCGAGCGTCATAATCTGTCAAATTAAATCCGAGTAACTTTGCTTGCGCCTTAATGTCACGCCAAGTTGCAAGTCCACCATTACCAATGTCAGCTGAACCATTTGGGTGTGTAAGCGTTCCGCCAACAGTTCTAGATGTCCAGCCACTTGGAAGATTTGTGTACTTAACATCTGTACCTTCTATCAAGCGACCGGTAGATGTTGGAACACCGGTGCCAGTTGCAAATTTGTATTCGCGCAAGAAGAAATTCTGTGATGGGTGTGAGCCATAAGTCTGACTCTGGTCAACGTATGGGGTAGTCGTATTCATGCTTTCGCCCGTAGTTCCATCAGCGCCGCGTGTAAGCACCATAAAGTTTGGCGCGCCTGGAGAAGCAACATAAAGTGGATCATCTTGCATCAATGGAATCAGTACAGATGCGCCTGCTTTAGGAATTAAATCAAGACCATGATCAAAAAACTGGCCGAAGAGCGTGAACCATGAGTTATATCCTGCGGATACGTTGTAATCTGACGTTATATTTGGAATCGCTACAACCGTTGTTACCGCACCCGTACCAGCATTAACTGAATATTCGGTGGCCGGAACGGAGGAAACATACAGAGTTTGTGCAGCCTGTTTTCCAGCCGCAACCGCAGCTGGGTTTGAGGTTGATTGATCTGAAATCAAGTTGCTTATTTCGCGAGGTGAAGGATCGCGCACGCTCTTACTTGGATCTTGATAGGCCAGTTGTGCATCGCTCAGTGCATATGGTGTTGTTGGCTTAACTGCGCTTGGTGATAAGCGGGTAAATAATTGGTCAGCCGCTCCCCAGCCTGCTGGGTCGCTCGCCTTGATTGGTGTCGTATAAACAGTGGACGGTGCAGTTTCGGCAACAACGCTGTGGATGTTGTTGCATTGGCCATCTACTTGGCGAAGTCCCCATGGGTATTCAACGTTAAATGGATATGCATCCGACAAACTTGTTGGGGTTGTAATCGCGGTTGCGGCTAACAGGTCTGCATTTGTTAGACATCTGTTGACGCTTGTTACATCGTATGGATAAATAATTGTGCTTGAAGGGTTTGCATTGGTCGCTTCAAGAGTTGCTGCGGGTGTAACCGTGCGTGCTGAATGTGCCTCGCTAATTTTAATTTGGTCGAGAATATATTGAAGATCCCCGTAAGTAATATTCAAGTGACCATAAGGCATTACATACGCTTCGTGTGATGATGGGTTTACGTGGAATGCACCAGGTGCAGCGTTCGCAGTTTGTGCACCAATACCAATGAAATAAATTGGCAGCAAGGCAGAAGCTAAGATCAACGAAATTGATCTTGTAAGCTTCTTCAAAACCTTCTGCACCGATCTCCTCAATAAAATTAAATCAAGCACGAAAAAGGGCCCATTTCCATGGTCCTAAGCTCCGCCAATCTATCAAGCAACGGATTGGGGATAAATCCTGCTCGTTTCGAGAATGAGTGATACCCGAACGATGGCGCTTAAGGTGTACGGGCGAAAGCTGCCTTTTCTTTGAACACCTCAACTGTGCACGATTTGAGGAACTACTATGCGCAAATGGCCAAAGTAAAGAGTCCACCAGCAGCCGAATTGCTTGGCAACAGCATCCAGAGTTGGGCGGCCACTTACGGCGTTGAGAATGATATCTACGTCAATCAAATTCAACGAGCTTTGAGTGACCGTAAAAATTGGCCAATGTGGGCATCGCTCGACCCCCTGAATTTTCTTCCAAATCCAATTGTTGACATCGACGTAAGATTTAAAAAATTACTCTTCATTCTGACCATCATTCGAAATGGACTCGTTTTTACGCCTGTGGCTCTCACTTGGCTTGCAATTAGCAAAGCCACGGCCGCCTTTGCCATATTTTCAACTAAGAATCCCAATGGAGTAGCCAACTTCCTAGATTTCTGGGAGAAAGGCTA
>CAILYP010000072.1:0-2957 GCA_903838475.1 uncultured Actinomycetes bacterium
CCAACTCCAGTAATTGTTACCGAATCCCCACCTGTAGTTAATCCAAAACCATTTGTGACAGTACGAATACTTTGCATATAAGTAAGCGCGCTCGTAGCTGTACTAGTTTGGCCGTTTGACGTAACCACTACATCAACAGATCCCGGGGTGTGTGCTGGAGTTGTTACTTGAATTTGCGTCGCTGAAACGAGAGTTACAGGCGTGATCGCGCCACCAATCGTAACCGCGGTTGTGGCATCGAATCCGGTTCCATTAATTGTTACCGTGTTGCCGCCACCAGCCCAGAGGATTTTAGTTGCGGTGCCTGAATTTAAAATGGTACCCAGAGTTAGTGGTGAGAAATAAGTATAGGTAAGCGCACTCGTGGTTAATCCACGATCAGTTACGGTGACTGAAACCGCTCCCGGGTTGGAGGTTGCTGGAATTGTGGCTGTTAGCGTTGTCGAATTTATCCAAGCTGTAGCTGCACTTGTAGTTCCAAATTTTACGACTGCTCCTGAATCAAAGCGACTTCCAGTCAATGTAATTGAAGTTAACCCTGTAGTTAGTCCGGAAATCGAACTTAGTAAAGTTAAAGTTGGAGTATTTGATGTAGTAGTTGCCGTAGGTGTCGTATTTGTATTTGTTGAAGTTGTCGTTGAAGTTGAGGTCGCAGGTGTAGCTGTACCGGTTGGCGCTGTTGCAGCCAAGTACGTAAACCCTGATTGGAATGTTGTGCTCTGTGCGGCAACGCTCTTGCTCGCAGCAGGGAATGTGATTGTCACATCAACTGTTGAAGCATTTAAACCGGCTGGAGTCACAGCAGTGTACGTGGTGCTATTTACATAGGTAACGCTAGTTGCAGATTGCGAACCAAATTTTACAGAAGCTCCAGTTGAGAAGCCAGAACCATTTATAGTTACCTTGTCGCCACCAGCCAACTTACCAACACCAGAAACTATTGATGTGATTGCTGGTGAATAGGTAAATGCTGATGAGAAAGTCGTTGACTGGCCATCTGTATTTGTGACGATCACGTTTACTGGGGTGACTGATGCTGAAGCCGCAGGAGTTGTGGCAGTAATCGAGCCATCAGCGTTGACAACAATATTTTTGGCTAGGCAAGCAGACGTTGTGCAAGAAAGGTATACAGCTGGTGCATTGCCGGCAGCATTAAATCCGTATCCTGCAATTTTTATAACCGTTCCACCAGTAACCGGTCCAATATTAGGAGTGACTGAAGTTATGGCCGGAACGAAGGTATAACTATTGACCAAAGAATATGACTGCCCATTTGTATTGACTTGAATTGTTACCGCAGTCTTTGAAGCAGGGTGTGGCGGCATAATGAAGGTAATTTTGGTCGTAGTTGCAACCACATTACTAGCTGCATTGTTCAGCGTAACTCCATCAACAGTTACCGTTGTAGCTGAATTGAAACCAGTACCGTTTAGAGTCACAGTGTTTCCGCCAATAGCTGGACCTTGGCTTGGCGTCATTGATGAGAATGTTGATACATATGAATATGCACTGTTGAAAGTTGCTGTATGTCCGGTGTCAGTAATCGTTAAATCTTGATTCGCTGCACTCACGTGGGAACCGGTCGTCGCCGTTAAACCTGTGCAAATTCCGTTAGTACATCCACTTAACTTGACGTTTGTTGCCAAAGAACCGCCGATACTGACCTGTGTTGCGGAAGTAAATCCACTTCCAGTTACAGTAATAGTGGTACCACCAGTTACAGGGCCTTGAGTTGGGCTTAAAGTATTTATCGTTAAGGCCGTAGTTTCACTTGTTGCCAGGGCCACCATTGAAAGGCGCACCTGGTTTTGATAGTTAATAGGACAAGTGTTGAAGTTTCCTTGGTTTTCAATCGAGCTGTCACCAGCAAATTGCCATTGCGTACCGTTTGGAGTGAGCTTGAGTTGATTATCAGTCAAACGAAGAGTCGTTGCTGGGTAAACACAGCCAGTTCCCTTGTCGTCAACGCCATTTGTTAATGGATTTCCGTGAACTGTAAAGCTCTTGCCGGTCGCAGTATCTTTTCCGATAACCCAGCGTGTTGATGCAATCGTCAACGGTGATGGTGCAGCTTGACGCGAGAAATCTGCGAAGTTAAGCAACATAGTTCCTGGCTCGACTTGAATCTCATACGCTGCTTCTGTTGGACAGTTTGTTGAACCAAACATCGGAGTCAAAACAGACTGACCAGCACTGTTAACCGTGAAGTTGGAAGTTAGGTTGTTTAGCGCCACAAGCGCTGAATAATCATAGTAACCGCTCTTTAAGTGGATGATGCCTGGAGAGCTAGTCCATTTTGTGCAATCAAACTGTGGATCAGTTCCTGAAATTCTTGCCATCCGAGAGTTGTCTGTCTCAACGGCCTTTTGAAGTTGGGCCCAATACGTTGGGTTGGAAGTTGCAATATTTAGATCGGGAGCATTCGGCATACAGTTTGAGTTAGTCGTCATTGTCGCGGAAGAGCAAGACTGCCCAGCCGGAACCTTTACCTCACCGTAAGACTTTCGCTCGGAGCTGTCGTAAGGAAGTGATAACTGGCTTCCGGTGCCACCCCAATAACCACTCTCATTTTTTACATTTATATACTCGTGGCTTCCCTTAGAATTTCGAATATCAACTTTACCTCTTGCTGTCATACCAGAACGCAAGTAGCCCTGCTTGTTGTAATTGATTCCGATCTTTCCTTTTGAACCAGTTCCCGTAATCGTCCAGGAAGTTGTTAAGCCCATCGTCGTTGAATAAGTGATAGTTGCGGTACTCGTTGTACAAATTTTTGTAGAAGTCACAGTAAATTGAGTTGAGTTCACTATTGTTGCAATTGTGAATGTTCCATTGCAAGTGGAACCTACTCCTGCATTAATTGTAACTGTGTCACCCGCATGTAAACCTGCCGTACTTGGGACTGTAAAAGTAACGCTGTAGCTTCCTCCGCCTAAATTCTGCGTAGTTGCGGATGC
>CAILYP010000073.1:0-5461 GCA_903838475.1 uncultured Actinomycetes bacterium
AGCGCAGACCTCCCTGGTGGTGTGAAGGTTGCCCGAATTTCGGGCAGACTTTCGCTCTCGACACCGGCCTGAATTCAAGTAAGACAACCGAACTAGAAAGAAGAGCGAAACTTTGAATCTAAACACCAGCGGAACAGATATTGAAAGTGTTGTCGTTACTCAAGACCAGATTCAAGCGCGACTTGCAGAATTGGCCGTGCAAGTAGAAAAAGATTATGCCGGACGCGACCTCCTATTAATAGGTGTCTTAAAGGGCGCAGTAATGACGATGGCTGATTTTTCTCGCTCGCTGCAACGCCATGTAGAAATGGATTGGATGGCGGTTTCCTCGTATGGCTCCGGAACTAAATCCAGTGGTGTTGTCCGCATTCTTAAAGATTTGGACCGTGACATTACAGGACGCGAAGTTGTTATCGTCGAAGATATTGTTGATACCGGATTAACACTGGCTTGGTTAAAGTCTAATTTAGAATCACGTGGCGCCAAGAGTGTTGAAATTCTGACGCTCCTTCGCAAGCCAGATGCTGCCAAAGTAAGTGTTGATGTTAAATATGTCGGTTTTGATATCCCAACAGAGTTTGTTGTTGGCTATGGTTTAGATTTCAATGAAAAGTATCGCAATCTTGATTTCATTGGCGTACTAGCAAAGCATATGTATTCATGACAACTAAAAAATCTGCTAAGAAGCAACCGGTTAAGAAAGTTAATCGGATTACTGACAAGAAAATTAAACTTAAAAAACCACCATTCCGCCGAATCTTGCGCGGCCCACTTTTCTGGATTGTTCTTGCACTTCTAGTTGTTAGTGTCGTCGGTCGAATCTCTACAAGTGGTGATCAATTTATTAAAGTTGAAACCTCGACAATCTTGGCTGCAATTTCTTCCGACAAAGTAGATTCTGCGATCGTTATTGATAAGGATCAAAAGATCGAGGTAATTCTTAAATCAGGAAATTATGTAAAAGGTTCTAAAAAGCTTTATGCCTCTTATGTTTCTGGCCAAGAACCACTAATCATCGAACTTTTAACCAGCAATCCACCACCAAAGGCGTGGGATGTAAAGGTTCCAACCCAATCTTTCTTGATGTCGATGTTTTTAAGTTTTGCACCGATCCTCTTAATAGGATTTCTCTTCTTATTATTTATGGGCAATGCCCAAGGTGGGAATCGGGTATTTTCTTTTGGAAAATCGCGCGCCAAACTTCAAAGTCCAGAGACGCCAAAGAGCACTTTTGCTGATGTAGCAGGTGCCGACGAAGCGGTAGCAGAGCTAATGGAGATAAAAGATTTCTTAGCTTCACCGCAGAAGTATCAAGATATTGGTGCCAAAATTCCAAAGGGCGTTCTTCTTTATGGCCCGCCCGGAACTGGTAAAACACTTCTTGCTCGCGCAGTTGCCGGCGAAGCCAAAGTTCCTTTTTATTCAATTTCAGGTTCCGAGTTCGTGGAGATGTTTGTTGGAGTAGGCGCATCACGAGTTCGCGATCTATTTGCCAAGGCAAAAGAGAACGCCCCTGCAATTATTTTTGTAGATGAAATAGATGCTGTTGGGCGTCAACGTGGTGCGGGCCTTGGTGGCGGTCACGACGAGCGCGAACAGACATTGAATCAACTCTTGGTCGAGATGGATGGCTTTGAGGCGAATGCACAAGTCATTTTGATCGCAGCGACCAACCGACCAGATGTTTTGGATCCTGCGTTACTTCGTCCTGGCAGATTTGATCGACAGATTCCAGTTGATCGACCAGATCTAAAGGGTCGTACCGCGATCCTTGAAGTGCATGCAAAAGGCAAGCCAATTGCCAAGAGTGTGAAACTGGAAGATTTTGCCAAGCGAACACCAGGGTTTACCGGTGCTGATTTAGCGAATGTTTTAAATGAAGCAGCGCTTTTAACAGCACGTGAAAATGCAAAAGCAATCACAACTCGTGCGCTTGATGAAGCAATTGATCGCGTTATGGCTGGTCCACAACGTACAAGTCGCTTAATGACCGAAGAAGAGCGACGTATTACTGCCTATCACGAAGGCGGGCATGCCCTTGTGGCACATGCACTTCCACATACTGATCCCGTTCATAAAATTACAATTATGCCGCGTGGCCGGGCACTTGGTTACACAATGATTTTGCCGGATGAAGATCGCTATGCAACAACCCGCAATCAGATGCTTGATCAATTGGCATATTCACTTGGTGGTCGTGCCGCTGAAGAACTTATTTTTCATGATCCAACTACTGGTGCTTCAAATGATATTGAAAAGGCTACAAATCTCGCTCGCGCTATGGTTACACAATATGGAATGACTGAACGCATAGGCGCAATAAAACTTGGCGTAAGTGAAGGTGAGCCATTCTTAGGTAAGAGCTATGGTCACCAACGCGACTATTCCGAAAGCGTGGCGGGGATTGTGGATCAAGAGATTCACGATTTAATTGCAAATGCCCACCAAGAGGCTTATGACATCCTTGTCGCTAACCGTGAAGTTTTGGATGTGTTAGTTGTTGAACTTCTAGAAAAGGAAACTTTGCTTAAAGAGGAGATTGAGGGCATCTTCAAGAAAGTAAAGATGGTATCCAGACGCCCGGCTTGGACTGGTTCAAAAAACCGTGCCCCAAGTAACCAACCACCGGTTGCGCTCGCTCCTGCAAAACCTGTAACTCCAGAAATAGTTCAAGCGGAAGTTGAGTTACCTAAGACGCGAAAGAAAGCACCACCACCAAGTGCATGAAGTAGACCCAATTTCAATGGGGGCACATGAAGGTGGCGCAACTAGCGACTTTGATCAAGAACGTGCTGAACGTGCTGTAACAGAACTACTACTTGCGATTGGTGAAAATCCAAATCGTGATGGCCTTCGCGAAACTCCAGCCAGGGTTGCTCGTGCACTTAAGGAAAATTTTGCTGGACTTTGGCAGAAGCCAGAAGAAGTACTCTCAACAACTTTTGATATTGGCCATCGCGAACTAGTAATTGTTAGAGATATCGAGGTTTTCTCTCATTGTGAACATCACTTAACGCCGTTTCATGGCGTCGCGCATGTTGGATACATCCCCGGTGACAGTGGTCGAATCACTGGACTATCAAAGTTAGCGCGCTTAGTTGATATGTATGCCAAACGACCACAAGTACAGGAACGCTTAACAACGCAAATTGCTGATGCAATGGTGGAAGTTTTAGAACCCGCGGGAGTAATTGTTGTAATCGATTGCGAACATTTGTGTATGTCAATGCGCGGGGTCCGCAAATCTGCGGCTCGCACTATTACAAGTGCGGTGCGCGGTCAATTACGAGATCCCGCTACAAGAGCAGAAGCAATGAGCCTAATAACTGCAAATAAGAACTAACCATGAAAACAGATCGCACCCTAGTAATGGGGATTTTGAATGTAACTCCAGATTCCTTTGCTGATGGTGGAAAGCATTTTGATTTCGCATCCGCGATAGTGCGCGCAAAAGAGATGATCGCCGAAGGTGTCGACATAATTGATGTTGGTGGTGAATCCACGAGACCAGGTGCCGATCGCGTAAGTGAGGATGAAGAGAAAGATCGCGTCATCCCAGTTGTAACCGAATTAGTAGAACTTGGCGCAGTCGTAAGTATCGACACAATGCGCGCAAGCACCGCGCAAGCAGCCATTGGCGCTGGGGCAACATATGTGAATGACGTAAGTGGCGGACTTGCCGATCCCGATATGGCGAAGTTAATCGCTAAGAACCCGTCGATTCAATATGTTGTAATGCATTGGCGCGCGCATTCGGCAACGATGCAAGATGCTGCAGTTTATGAAGATGTGGTTGTTGAAGTGAAGCAAGAATTAGATGATCGGGTGACAGCGCTGCTAAGTGCAGGTGTAAACGCAGAACAAATAATTTTGGATCCGGGAATCGGGTTTGCTAAGAACGCCGAACACAATTGGGAACTACTTCGAAACCTCGATCGCTTAGCGCTTTTAGGTTATCCGCTTTTGGTTGGTGCATCTCGCAAACGTTTTCTTGGCGAATTGCTCGGCGCGAATTCACCGGATGATCGCGAGTTTGCATCTGTGGCACTTACAACGCAGTTAGCTCAGGCCGGCATTTGGGGCGTTCGAACTCATTCGGTTAAACCACACCGTGATGCGATTGCAGTTGTTGAGGAGCTAAACAAATGAGCGATCTGATTTCAATTATTGGAATTCAAGGCTTTGGCTTTCACGGTGTATTTCCAGATGAAAGAAGTAATGGCCAGACTTTCATTGTTGATGCTTTTTTAAAGATAGATTTACGAAAAGCTGGTGAAAGTGATGACTTAACAGCAACGGTAAATTATGCCGAAGTTGCAGATCTTATTTTAAAAGAAATTACTGGATCGCCAGTATCTCTACTTGAAACGCTGGCAACTCGTATCAGCGATAACATTCTGGCGAAATTTTTACTAGTCACTGGGGTAAAAATTGTGGTTCATAAGCCACAGGCGCCGATCGCGGTTGAATTTAAGGATGTTTCGGTGACAATCGAGCGGAATCGATGAAGATAGTTTTAGCCTTAGGTTCAAATCTGGGGGATCGCGAATCGAATATAGACCAGGCAATTTCCGAGTTAGAAAAAATTATTGAGATAACTCACCTTTCAACATTGCATGAAACCGCGCCAGTCGGCGGGCCAAAGCAAGGCGATTATTTGAATGCGGTATTAATTGGCGAAACTGGGTTAGATCCGCATGAACTTTTGGCACTAACTTCAAAGATTGAAGGAAAATTAGGCCGAGTTCGCGGACTAAGAAATGGCCCGCGCACGGTCGATATTGATTTAATCGTTTTTGGCGAACTACAAATTAATACGCCAGATCTAGTACTCCCACATCCAAGGGCGCATGAGCGAGAATTTGTTTTAGTGCCATGGCTAGAGATTGATGCGGATGCGCAAATTCCTGGCCGCAGTAGCGTTGCAAAAATTTTGGCAGAGTTGGCAGTTAGCGAGTAACCTTTTCACACGAGCCCGGTACCCGGAAAGGACTGGAGCATGACGTTGAGTTTAAAACATCCATTGGCCTTGGTGCCGACGATGGGCGCGCTTCATGCTGGGCAATCATCATTGATAAATATTGCGGCGCAACATTGCTCTGAAGTTGTCGTGAGTATTTTCGTTAACCCACTCCAATTTGAAAATCCAGATGATCTGGCGAAATACCCAAGGCAGATCGAAAAAGATATCGAACTTGCAAAACAAGCTGGCGCAAAATCTGTTTGGACTCCAACTCTTGAAGAGATATATCCCAACGAGCCTGAAATTATCTCAGCTGGCAAAATCGGAAACACTTTCGAAGGAGTACATCGCTTTGGGCATTTTGATGGCGTACTTACCGTCGTGAACCGATTGTTTAATTTGGTGAAGCCAGAGGTCGCTATATTTGGTGAAAAAGATTTTCAACAACTATTTTTGATTAAAAAACTTGTGAAAGATTTGAATCTTCCGATCGAGATA
>CAILYP010000074.1:0-5639 GCA_903838475.1 uncultured Actinomycetes bacterium
AGACGCTATTAAGCAATTAGTTCTTGTGAATGAAACTGCTGGCGAAGAATGGCTTACGCCATCTTTATTTCGAATCGGTGCAAGTGCTTTATTAAATGACTTATTAATGCAGCGCATGAAGATGCGAGACGGGCATTATTCAAGTAGTAATTACGTAACCCTGGACTAGTTCGAACTAGATAGATGAGAAGGTAGAAAAGGTAGAGATGACAAAATTCGAGTACGCCCCAGCTCCGGAGTCAACGACAATTGTAGATATCAAGAGCGAGTATGGTCTTTTTATCAACGGAAAATTTGTCGCCGCTAAAGGTGGCAAGACCTTTCTTACCATTAACCCAGCAACTGAAAAAACTCTTGCCAAAATTAGCTATGCCAGTAATTCTGATGTAGATAAGGCAGTGGCCGCAGCGACGGACGCTTTCAAGAAAGTCTGGTCCAAAACATCGCCTTCCGAGCGCGGGAAGTACTTGTATCGTATCGCTCGAATCTTGCAAGAGCGCGCCCGCGAATTTGCAGTCCTAGAAAGCATGGATAACGGCAAGCCCATCAAAGAGACTCGTGATGTTGATATCCCATTAGCTGCTGCGCATTTCTTTTATCACGCAGGATGGGCCGATAAATTAGATCACGCCGGCCTTGGAGTTAATCCCAAACCACATGGCGTTGTCGGTCAAATTATTCCGTGGAATTTTCCACTGCTTATGTTGTCCTGGAAAATTGCGCCAGCTCTGGCAACAGGTAATACCGTCGTTTTGAAACCTGCAGAGACAACGCCGCTTACCGCTCTTTTATTTGCAGAAGTGTGTCAACAAGCAGGCTTACCTGAAGGTGTCGTCAACATTGTTACTGGAGATGGTGCGACTGGTGCTTACCTTGTAAATCATCCTGGAATAGCAAAAATTGCGTTCACTGGCTCTACTGAAGTTGGTAAAGGAATTGCACGCGCAATATCTGGTACTAGCAAGGCGTTGACCCTTGAATTAGGTGGGAAAGGCGCCAATATCGTTTATGACGATGCAGCGATTGATGAAGCTGTTGAAGGTATAGTTAGTGGAATTTTCTTCAATCAAGGCCATGTATGTTGCGCAGGCTCTCGTCTACTTCTCCAAGAAAATGTCGCAGAAGAAGTAACTGAAAAATTAAAGAAACGAATGGCTTTGATTCGTGTTGGTGATCCGTTGGATAAGAACACAGATCTTGGAGCTATCAATAGCAAAGCACAACTTGAGAAGATTCAAGAACTTTCAGCTGCCGGTGATGCTGAAGGTGCCCAACGCTGGAGTCCAGAGTGCGTATTACCTGGGACCGGATTCTGGTTTAAACCAACGATATTTAGTGGTGTTACTCAAGCACATCGAATTGCACAGGAAGAAATATTTGGTCCGGTGCTATCCATTATTACTTTCCGAACTCCTCAAGAAGCAATTGAAAAGGCAAACAACACACCATTTGGTCTTTCAGCAGGAATTTGGACAGATAAAGGATCAAAGATTCTCTGGTCAGCACAGCGATTAAAAGCAGGAGTTATTTGGGCTAACACATTCAATAAATTTGACCCAGCAAGCCCATTTGGCGGATATAAAGAATCTGGATGGGGCCGAGAAGGTGGCCGGCATGGTCTTGCAGCATATGTAAAGGTGGCCAAGTAAATGACACGCATCGATGTATTGAAGACGTACAAGCTATTTATTAATGGCGCCTTCCCTCGAGGAGAATCGGGGCGCGTCTATGAAGTAAAAGATGCGCAAGGTAAATTTTTAGCAAACCCTTGCCAGGCATCCCGTAAAGATTTACGTGAAGCCGTTGTTGCGGCCAGGACAGCTCAAAGTGGATGGGTTGGTTCAACTGCTTATTTACGGGGACAGATTCTTTATCGCGCTAGCGAGATGATGCAAGCACGTAGGAGTGAATTTGTTGATGCACTCGTCGCCGCAGAGGGAAAGAGTAAAAAAGCTGCGGATGACGAAGTTCTCGCCGCCATCGATACCTGGGTTTGGTATGCGGGGTGGAGCGACAAGATTTCTACAATTGCAGGATCCACTAACCAAGTTTCTGGGCCTTATTACAATTTCACAATCCCAGAAGCGGTTGGAGTCGTCACAATATTTGCTGACTCAAAATCTACGTTGCTCTCTCTTGTAAGTTCAATCGGGGCAGTCATCAGCACAGGCAATACGTGCGTAGTTATTGCATCGGAAAAGTCTCCACTTACGGCAATTACTCTTGCTGAAGTATTGGCTACAAGTGATCTTCCTGCCGGAGTTGTAAATATCCTCACCGGTAAATCTGCTGAGCTAGTTTCGTGGGTGGGTTCGCATATGGATATTGATGCTGTGGATGTATCAGGGCTTTCAAAGAAGTCGGAAGCAGAAGTACGTTTGGCTGGAGCCGATAATTTAAAGCGAGTTCATCGATTTACTGAGATTAAATCGTCGCAAAGAATTCTTAGCTTTGTAGAGAATAAAACAGTCTGGCATCCAATCGGAGTCTGATTACTCAGCAGCTATTTTTGCGTAGGTAGGCTTTACAACCTCATCGATGATTTTTAGGCGTTCATCAAATGGGATAAACGAACTTTTGAGGGCGTTAATTGTTACGCGTTGAAGGTCTTGGAAAGTCCAGTCAAATGCTTGTACTACTTGCTCCATCTCGTGGGACATCGAAGTGCGACTCATTAATCTGTTATCGGTATTTAGGGTAACTCGAAAACGTAGCTTCGCTAGAAGTCCAATGGGGTGTGACTTTATATCTTTAGCAGCACCTGTCTGCAGATTTGATGTTGGGCATAATTCCAATGGAATTCGACGATCTTTAACATATGCGGAAAGTTGTCCAAGCTTGGGAGTAGGGCCACTCACATCAATATCATCAATGATACGAACGCCATGACCGAGTCTTTCTGCTCCACACATTTGTATTGCTTGCCAGATAGATGGAAGTCCATAAGCTTCACCAGCATGTATTGTGAAATGAGCATCCTCTTGGCGAAGATAATTAAAAGTATCTAATTGATTTGTGGGTGGGAAGCCATCTTCGGGTCCCGCAATATCAAAACCAACTACGCCTTTTTCACGATACTGAACTACTTTCTCGGCAACTTCTTGCGCAACGTTATTCTGACGAAGTGCACACAAGAGAGACTCGACTCGAATATTGAACCCTTCCGAAGCCGCATCTTGCTCACCAAGGCGATATCCCTCAATCGTTGCTTGGATCACTTCATCTAGACTCAAACCGTTTTGTGTGAAAAGTTCTGGTGCTCCGCGAACTTCAGCATAGATAACTCCATCGCGGGCTAAATCAAGAGCACACTCTCGGGAAACCCGGATAATATCTTCGCGTGTTTGCATAACCGCAACCGTATGTTGAAAAGTTTCAAGGTATCGCTCAAGTGATCCAGAATTACACGATTCTTCAAACCAATCTGCAAGTGCTTCGGGATCAGTTGATGGAAGTGAGTAACCGATTCGCTCCGCGATATCAATGATTGTTTGTGGTCTTAAGCCACCATCAAGATGATCATGCAAAAGTACTTTTGGAAGTCGCTTGATTTGTTCGCGAGTAGGCTTATCTGTAAGAGACAATTTATCCTTCAATTCGGTCGAGAATTAATGGTAACCGATGAATTTCATCGCCGGCTACACCAATTGCAAAAGAGGAATTAAGGACATCCAGCGCTCGTGCAAATCGAGCTGGTTCATCTGTATGCATTGTGTAGAGAGGCGAGCCGGCTTGAATGTGATCACCGGGCTTGGCATGAATTTCGATTCCAGCACCAAGCTGAAGCTTTTCACCTTGAGTCGCACGACCCGCACCTAAGCGCCATGCACCTAAGCCAACGGCCATTGCATCCATTTTTGTTACTACGCCAGAAGTAGGAGCAAGGAATTGTTGCTTCTCCTTCGCTACGGGAAGCTTTCCATCAGGATCTCCGCCTTGTGCGGCAATCATCCGACGCCAGTGATCCATTGCAGCGCCATTCTTGAGGGCATCGGCAGGATCCATGAGTGGCCTAATTTTTGCTGCATCTAACATCTCGCGAGCAAGAATCAAGGTTAGTTCAACAACATCAGCAGGACCGCCACCAGCTAGAACCTCAACAGATTCACGCACTTCTAGCGCATTTCCAGCGGTTAACCCAAGTGGAACATCCATTGCTGTAACAAGTGCTCGAGTTCTGACTCCAGCGCGCTTTCCTAGCTCAACCATTGTTCGAGCCAATTCGCGGGCATCATCCGGATTACTCATGAATGCACCAGATCCGGTCTTTACATCCAAAATCAGCGCACTCGTTCCCTCGGCGATTTTTTTACTCATAATGCTCGATGCAATAAGAGGAATGGCTTGGACTGTGGCTGTTACATCGCGGAGTGCATATAATTTTTTATCGGCTGGTGCTAAGCCCGCGCCTGCTGCGCAAATAACAGCTCCAACATCTTCAAGTACTTTGAGCATCTCCTCATTAGATAGCGATGCCCTCCATCCTGGGATGGATTCCAACTTATCTAGTGTTCCACCTGTGTGTCCAAGGCCGCGTCCAGAAAGTTGTGGAACTGCGCCACCACATGCTGCAACAAGTGGAGCTAGCGGTAAAGTTATTTTGTCGCCAACACCACCGGTTGAATGTTTATCAACTGTAGGGCGTGATAGTACAGACCAATTCATTCGCTCACCTGAATTAATCATCGCATCAGTCCATCGAGAAATTTCGCGAGAGTTCATTCCATTCAGGAGAATTGCCATCAATAGCGCAGACATTTGCTCGTCGGCTACAACTCCGCGAGTGTATGCATCGATGATCCAGTCAATGTGAGCATCGGAGAGTTCTTGCTTATCTCGCTTCGCACCGATTACTTCAACGGCAGCAAATGGCTCAGTCAATGCTGGCTCCTATAGTCATCCAAATCCGCTGGACCAAAAGCCCAAGGCAGAAGCGTCGACATCGGTGCCGGGCCGTCAGGTGTCATGAATTGTAAGTTATTGCCACCATGTTCAAAAAGAAGTTGGCGACATCGGCCACATGGTGAAAGGAAATTGCCTTCGCCATCGACACAAACTGCCGCTATAAGGCGGCCTCCACCGGAAGAGATGAGATTAGAAACTAATCCACATTCGGCACAGAGACCTAATCCGTAACTGGCATTTTCGACATTGCATCCCGTAACAATTCGACCATCACTAACCAGCGCAGCAACGCCAACTGGAAACTTCGAATATGGCGCGTAAGCCTTGCTCATTATTGCTTTTGCTTCGCGGTGTAATAATTCCCAATCAATCATCGACATGTTTGACTCAATTGTCACTAGTGACTACCACGCGAGTACGGAACACCATCGGCAGCTGGAGCCCTGACTCGCCCAACTAGTCCAGAGACCGCAATGATTGTCGCAATGTATGGAACCATCAACATAAATTCTGATGGTATTGATACACCGATAATCGAGAGCGTTCCAGAGAGGTTATCCGCAAACCCAAAAAGAAGTCCGGCCATCACAGCACCCATAGGAGTCCATTTTCCAAAAATGAGAGCTGCTAGAGCAATGAAACCAGCACCGGCCGTCATCTCTTTTCCGAAACTACCAACAGATCCAACAGTGAAATATGCCCCACCTAGCCCTGAAACAAGTCCAGCGACAATG
>CAILYP010000075.1:0-9478 GCA_903838475.1 uncultured Actinomycetes bacterium
CACCGCGACGATCATAACCAATGATGTTCTGGGCGCCGCTTGCAACAAGTAAGCGAGCGATAGCAGTGCCGGCTGCACCGACTCCGATCATGACAATTCTTACAGTTGAAAGATCTTTTTTAACGAACTTGAGAGCATTAGTGAGCGCCGCAAGAACGACGATTGCAGTTCCATGTTGGTCATCGTGGAATACTGGGATATCCAGGAGTTCACGAAGGCGTCGTTCAACTTCAAAGCAACGAGGCGCCGAAATATCTTCAAGGTTGATGCCGCCATAGACAGGCGCAATAATTTGAACGGTACGAACGATCTCATCTACATCTTGAGTATCAAGACAGACAGGCCACGCATCTACATCAGCAAAACGCTTAAATAGCGCTGCTTTTCCCTCCATAACAGGAAGGGCAGCTTCTGGTCCAATATTTCCAAGTCCAAGGACTGCCGAACCATCGGTTACGACTGCAACGGTATTGCGCTTAATCGTAAGCCGACGTGCATCTGATTTATCTTCAGCGATAGCCTGGCAGATACGTGCCACACCAGGGGTATATGCACGCGAAAGGTCATCGCGCGTTTTAAGAGGAACTTTTGATTGAATTTCAATTTTTCCTCCAAGGTGCAAAAGAAAAGTTCTATCTGAGACCTTGCGTACTGTTAAATCACTATTTAAAGAAATCTCTGCTGTAATTTCTTCAGCATGCTCAGCATTGATTGCGTCACAGGTGACATCCACGACAACCGATTCAATCGAGGACTCAACAACATCAAGTGCGGTGATGGAAGCTCCTGATTTCACCAATGCGGCAGTAATTTGAGCGATAGGTTGAGATGAAGGATGTCCTTCAACTCGAATTGTTATTGCATAGCCTGGGCTAGTTGATGCCATTTTTATACCACTCCATATAAGCGATCACCAGCATCACCAAGACCTGGAACGATGTACCCAACTTCGTTGAGTTTTTCATCCATAGCGCCAGTAACGATGGTTATTGGGAAGTCAGATGATGCGAATGCATCCTGAACGCGTTTTATTCCTTCGGGAGCTGCAAGAATTGTGATCGCTGTAATATCTTGCGCTCCTCTTTCAATTAAATAATTCATTGCAGCAATGAGAGTTCCACCTGTTGCAAGCATTGGATCCAAAATATAACACTGGCGACCTTCAAGATTTTCCGGCAGGCGATTAGCGTAGGTAGAAGCTTGGAGAGTTTTTTCATCTCGTACCATGCCGAGGAATCCAACTTCTGCGGTCGGGATTAAACGCGTCATACCTTCCAGCATTCCTAAACCTGCCCGAAGAATTGGTACGACCACAGGACGCGGCTTTGCCAGGATGGCGCCGGTTGTTTCTGCGACCGGAGTTTTGATTGTGATGGGGACAGTCTTCACTTCTCGAGTTGCTTCATAGGCAAGCAACATCACGAGCTCTTCAGTTAGTTGACGAAAAGTCGGAGAATTCGTTTTTTCATCGCGTAAAACTGTCAATTTATGAGTAATTAAGGGGTGGTTGGCGACGTGGATTTTCACACTCCCACGATAGCGATAGAAACGACCCTTGTCCCCTACCCTGGGAAGTGACAGTATTAACAGCAGTGAGTTGTGGTGAGCGCGTCAGGAGCGAGAGGAGCGTGTGACATGGCCGATGAAGACTATGGCGTTCTGGCTTGGCACGAGGATGGACGTTGGAATCTTGCGCTGCTAGATGACGCAAACGACATGTCCTCGATTTTAGATGCACTCAAATCTAAGCGCGTGAATGGCGGAACCTTCGTATTAGTCGCCATTGATGATGAATTCTTTATTATTGGTCGAGCTCTTGGCTCTCAAATGCAGATGATGATTAGTGACGTCACCTTTGCTTCTGAGTATGACGTAGCTGCGGACCTACTTGATATGTTGGATTTACCGATGCCAGAGGACGAAGATGAATCACAACCTGGTGGCGATGTTGATTTACTCTCAGATCACGGAATGAGTGCCATGGAACTTGAAACTCTTGCAGCGGATGAAGATCTTTTCCCAGATGAACAAATTGAAGCTATTGCTTGGCGTTTAGGATTTGGAGAACAGTTCGCGGAGTTATTGGCATAGTTCATGAGTACCTTTAATGAAATTGCGATGCGCCGTGCACTATTAATTGCTGAACAAGCTTTTGCGTCCGGAGATGTTCCAGTTGGCGCCGTTGTTATGGACACTATGGGCGAAATATTTGGTGAGGGCAGAAACCAACGCGAAGAAGATAACGATCCCTCAGCTCATGCTGAAATTATTGCGCTACGAAAAGCTGCTAAAGCTAAAGGTAGTTGGCGACTAGATGGCATGACACTTGTCGTTACGTTGGAACCGTGCGCTATGTGTGCTGGCGCAATTTCTCAGGCGCGTATCAAAACTGTTGTCTTCGGTGCTTGGGATGAGAAGGCTGGAGCGGTTGGATCAGTATGGGATATTTTAAGAGATCCACGTTCCCCCCATCAGGTGGAAGTAATCTCGGGAATTATGGAAGAAGAGTGCGCAGAGATTTTAAAGAAGTTTTTTGAAGGTTTACGCTAAATCTAAATAACGATTTCATAAGATGGATTCAAAATCGTTAATGCTCCGCTATCTTCCCCAACCATTCCTTCTGCGCAAAGAGTTGAACCAACATCCAAGCCAACAACTTCGCGACGTCCAATAAATTGAAGTGTAATTCCGCCAGTCTCATCCCAGACTTCAATCTCAACCCGAGGATTTGATCCAGATGGCGCAGTGCGAATAGCAGTAACTTTGCCTCGAACGTGAGCACGATGTCTCCACTGTGCACCCGCGATAGGTATAATATTTTCTGAATAATGTGAGGTTTCAATATCTAGGGTTACTTCATCACTCACTCTACGTACTCCCGAAGATGGCGCAGGAGCTATCAAAGTCGACTCACTTGTAACAGGCATATTTTCGCGAACCAATACTCGATTTACATCGAAAGGAACGATTGTTGCTACGACGCGTTGTAGCTGAGAGATTGGCTTTGCAATTTCATCCGCAGTTTGGTCATGGAGCAATCTTCCAAGAACTGCCGAATACGCGCGGCGCGGAAGTAACAGCGTAAGTTCAACGTCTGGCGCTTGCGTTGTCCGAATTGCATAGTCCACGGCTGCATTAGGTAGCCGACGATCAGGGCAATCAATAAGTTCAAGTGCTACATCGGAAAGTGCTGGATTTACCGCCCAAGCAGCCTTTATTTCTTCAGCTCGCAAATCATCGATAACAAAGTGCACTGCGCTAATTTTGCGCGGCTTTAGTGAGCGTGCATATCGCACTGTTCCAAGCGTCGCTAAATCAACTGCGTCGATTAAAATTGTTACGTCATGGCGGGTGATTGATGTTGCTCGATTTTCACCAGCACCTACACGTAGCGCTGCTTGTTCATTGCGATACTGCCTATTGAGCCGAATTAAAGCAAAAACTAGGATCGGTGTTATCGCCAAAATAATCCAGGCACCTTCAGTGAATTTGACGACTGCAAAAATAACAATGATTACCGCAGAAACAGCGCCAGAGAGCCAATTCACGCCAACTTTATAAACCCAGCCCTTATCTCTGTTCTTTAGCGCGCGCTTTCCCATTCCGAAACCAACGAGAGCAAAACCCGTGAAAACCCCTAAGGCGTAAAAAGCGACTAGGTGATTTACCGAACCCCCGGTGAAAATTACAAGAATTACTGCGCCAGTTGAGAGAAGAATAATTCCATTTGAGAAAGCAAGTCGGTGTCCACGTTTTGTTAATTGACGAGGTAGATATCCATCATTAGCAACAAAATTAACTAAGTAAGGGAATCCTGAAAATGCAGTGTTGGCGCCAGTAATCAAAATCAACATCGTTGTACCTTGAACAACGTAAAACATTACCGTTCCGAAAGTTCCTGAACCTAATGTTGCTTTAGCAATTTGTGAAATAACCGTTGGCGTTCCGGTCTCATACGGTGTCGCCCACGTTCTATGAGCAAAGTAGGAGACTCCAAAAACAAGAGATCCTAAAATTGCCGACATAATAATTAATGTTTTACGAGCATTGACGCCTTCAGGAGCGCGAAATAGTGATACTCCGTCGGAGATTGCTTCTAAACCAGTAAGAGATGAACCACCGTTAGCAAACGCGCGAAGCAAAATAAAGATCGCTGCAAAATTCAATAATCCTTTTGCCTGCCCGATGGCTACCGCGCCATGAAGGGATGCAGGGTCAAACTTTGGAAGTGTCCCCATCGAGATTCGGTAGATTCCCATACCGAAAACAGTCACTAACGAGAGAATAAAAAGATAGGTTGGAAAAGCGAAAGCTGCGCCAGCCTCTTTAACTCCTCGCAGATTTCCAAATGTCAGCAGGGCAATAACGGCAAGAGTCATCCAAAGTTTGTAGGACTGAAGCCCCGTAAAGGTAGAAATAATTGCGTCTATACCCGCCGAGGATTGAATTGCTACCGTGACTATGTAATCCAACATAAGTGCGACGGCGGCAATTTGAGAAAAAATTGGGCCGAGGTTATCGCGCGATACAACGTATGCGCCGCCCGATTTTGTATAAATTTGGACGACTTCACGATACGAGAAAGTAACAATAATAAGAACGGCTAAAACTATTGCCGTCATTGGCATCAATATATTGAATGCTGCTAATCCAAAGGCGGGAAGCAACGCGAGCAGAATCTGTTCAGAACCATATGCCGATGAAGAGATGCAATCAGATGAAAGTATTCCTAAAGCAAATGTCTTACTTAGTCTCTGATGTGAAAGTGAATGGCGATTAAGTGGATTTCCAAGAAGTGCTTTTTTTAGCCGATACGAGAATGGATCTTTTAGTTGGGCATGCTCTTGTAGAACCATCGGGGCAGGCGCGTCATCACTCCAGGCTTTAGGCACATGCAAATGTTACTTGTCTCATAGCGGATTCCAGTACCACCGCTATAATTTTGCCATGAATCTGAAAACTGACCTGTATATCAACGGCGAATGGGTAAAAGGCAACGGAACTCTTCCCGTTTACGACCCGTCCACCGGAAAGGTCATAGCAGACGTCCAAACCGCCGGTGATGAGGAATGCATGGCTGCAGTTGACGCCGCATTTGCAGCTCAGAAGTCATTTGCCAAATCTGCTCCTCGAGTTCGTGCTGAAATATTGCGCCGAGCCTTTGACATCATGATTGCTGAAGCAGATGAGATTGCAAAGCTAATTTCTATGGAAAATGGAAAAGTTTTTTCAGATGCAAAAGGTGAAGTCATGTACGCCGCTGAATTTTTCCGCTGGTTCTCAGAAGAAGCAGTTCGTACTCCTGGAGACTTTCGTAAATCGCCAAGCGGAGATAAACGAATTCTCGTGACCCACCAACCCATTGGTGTCTCACTATTGATTACCCCGTGGAATTTTCCGGCAGCAATGGCTACCCGCAAGATTGGACCAGCCGTAGCTGCAGGTTGCACAATGATTTTGAAGCCGGCGGGAGAAACTCCACTGACCGCTTTATACATCGTCGACATTATGGAACGTGCCGGATTGCCAAAGGGTGTCCTAAATTTCGTGCTTCCTTCGAAAACCGGGCCAATGCTTTCCAAGGTGCTACACGACCCTCGCGTCCGCAACCTTTCATTTACGGGTTCAACTGAAGTTGGCCGAGTTCTTCTTAAGGAATGTTCGGATCTTGTTATTCGCACATCACTTGAATTGGGCGGAAATGCCCCATTCTTAGTTCTAGATGATGCTGATATTGATGCCGCAGTTGCAGGCGCGATGGTTGCAAAAATGCGTAACGGTGGTTCGGCTTGCACTGCTGCAAACCGTTTCTATGTTGCCCGCAGCGTTGCAGACGAATTCACGACCAAGTTTTCAGCGGCGATGCAGGGACTCAAAATGGCACCGGGACTAGATGATGGTGCTCAACTTGGTTCAAGTGTCTCAGTCAAGGAGCGAAATAAAATTGCAGCCCTGGTCGACGCATCAGTTTCAAGCGGCGCATCGGTTATTACCGGGGGAAAGACACCAGAAGGTGACGGAGCTTTTTATCCAGCCACAGTTTTAAAAGTAGAAAAATCAAACTCGATTCTTAAGCAGGAAATATTTGGACCAGTCGCACCTGTTGTCATCTTTGATACAGATGAAGAAGCTATTGAACTTGCAAATGATGTTGAATATGGCCTAATTAGTTATGTTTACACATCAGATTTAGCTCGCGGAATTCGGACAGCTGAAGCGTTAGAAGCGGGGATGATTGCTCTTAATCGCGGAGTTGTTTCAGATCCAGCGGCGCCGTTTGGTGGCGTGAAACAAAGTGGCTTAGGCCGTGAAGGTGGTTTTGCTGGAATTCACGAATTTCTGGAAACAAAATATATCGGAGTCGAGATTTAAAGCATCGCAATCACAAGCGATTTATTAGTTACCTGGCTTTTTTCTTCGCCGTAGTGCAGGGTGCAATCCACCTGCAATTGCTGCGGCCCGATTAATAACCGGCGCAATAATGATTTTAAACCAACGGCCCCGGCGAAAATCATAAATTGGCCACGAATCTTTTGCAGCACGTATCCGAAGCAAAGTATCAGGATTAATCACTCGAGGCTTTCCGACTGCTTCAAGCAGTGGAATATCGTTGTGGCTATCCGAATAGCCATATGAATTTTCTAAATCAATATTTTGGAGCTTCGCTAGTTCTTGGATAGCGCGGGCTTTCTCGCTGCCGTGCAATAACTTTCCAATAATCTCACCGGTATATTCGCCATTTATTTCCTCAGCACGCGTTCCAAGCGCTCCAGTGAATCCCAAACGTTGTGCAATCAAATTGGCAATTTCAACAGGCGAGGCAGTCACTAACCAAACCTCTTCATTACGTTCTAAATGCTCCTGAGCAATTTCAAGGGTACCTTGCCAGAGAGCTGGCGATACGTACTTGTTATAAACATCATTGCCCATCTCGAGCAACTCTTTCACATTGTGGCCCCTTACTACGCGCAGGGCCGCACTCTGAATTCGATCGACTTCCTCCTCGTTGCGTTCGCCTACTAATTGATAGCGAAGATTTGCGAGTACAAAAGCAGCAATATCGCGCTTATTGAAAAACCCTCTTTGGTACATACCTTTACTGAGAAAATAGAGAGAAGAACCCCTAATCAAAGTGTTGTCGATATCAAAGAAGGCCACTCGCTTGGATTGAGGTGCCATACCGGTAAGCCTACCTACTGACTAAAGGAATCTGCCCCCTTTCCACTCCTTTATGCTTCTCACATGGGGTCAACTGTTCACGTGCTTCGACATGGTGAGGTATTTAACCCTGACAAAATTTTGTACGGTTTACAACCAGGATGGCGCCTTTCTGATCGCGGTCATGAGATGGCGGGTGTGGTTGCGGATTGGTCTAAGCAATTCACAGTAGGTGCAATACATTCATCTCCGTTGCAACGAGCACAAGAAACCGCAGCTCCTCTTGCAAAAATTCATAGCTTGGCGATTACGACAGAAGAACGATTGATAGAAGCTAGGAATATCTTTGAAGGCAAAAAGTTTGAATTAGGTAGCGGAGTTTTGAAGCATCCTAAGTCGTGGCGTTATCTCACGCGTCCGTGGATCCCTTCTTGGGGAGAGCCATACGATGAGCAAATTTCACGAATGCTAGCTTCTGTTTTTTCTGCCCATAGCGCTGCTGGTGAAGGCAAAGATGCATTTTGTGTTTCACATCAACTACCAATTTGGATATTGCGCTCTGCAGTTGAGGGTAGGCGCTTAATGCATGATCCCCGTAAACGCGAATGCTCACTCGCCTCCGTCACAAGTTTTCATATTAACGAAGATGGAATGATTGAGGGCGTTACATATTCAGAGCCAGCGAAAGCACTCCTTCCAAAGAAATGAAGAAAGTTAAAGTCTTTCTTGCATTAGCTCCACTCCTGCTCTTGACTGCCTGCGCAGGTGGCGGCACACCATCACCAAATGAAAACGCCTTTGTATCGGGAGATGGCGTTGCTGTTTATGTAAAAGTTTCGGATCGAAAATTAGCTCCAATTTTGAATGGTGCCACTTTGTCAGGAGAGAGTTTTGTAGCTCCTCATAAAATTACGGTCGTAAATGTTTGGGCGTCTTGGTGCGCCCCGTGCCGCGCCGAAGCGCCTCTTCTTGAAGAGTTTGCAACAAAGCAACCACAGATTCAATTTCTTGGCATCTTAACTCGAGATAATTTAACCTCAGCACAAAGTTTTGTGCAAAGGTTTAAAATTACATATCCCATTCTTATAGATGACGCGCTCCTTGCAGGGTTTAGAGGTTCACTTGTTCCGAATGCAATTCCTACGACCATGATTATCGATGCACAAGGTCGAGTTGCTGTGAGAATAAGCGGACAAGTTACATATGCTCTTTTAGATAATATGATTAACAAAGTTGTACAAGATGCATAATTTCTTTGTTAATCAAGTATTCAGTGGCAACCTTGTCGTTGCACTTATTGTGGCAATTGTTGCTGGTTTGATTTCATTCTTTTCACCTTGCGTTCTGCCACTTGTGCCAGGCTATCTCTCGTATGCCGCTGGTATGACTGATGTGAAGAGTCGCAGCCGAGTTACTTTAGGAGCAATACTTTTTGTACTTGGCTTCTCATTTTTATTTATTTCTTATGGAGCGCTATTTGGCTCACTTGGATCACATATCTCGGCTAATTCACGAAGTATTTCAGTCGTTCTTGGATTATTAACGATTCTTATGGGAACGGTATTTTTGTTTAGTCAACGTTTCTATCGCTCATTTAAACCTACCTGGAAATCTAGAACAGGTCTTGCTGGGGCTCCACTCCTTGGTTTTCTCTTTGGAGTGGGTTGGACGCCTTGCATCGGACCTACTTTGGGAGCGGTTCAAGCTCTCTCCTTTGAAAGTTCAAGTGCACTTCGTGGTGCAATTCTTTCCGTGGCTTACTGCTTAGGTCTTGGATTGCCATTTATATTTGTAGGAGTTTTCTTCGATCAATCCGAAAAACTTCGGCGCTTTATTTCCAAGCGAGGAAATTTCATCACGATGATTGGTGGAGTATTTCTTATTCTCATCGGAATTTTGCAAGTAACTGGCGCCTGGGATTCCATTATGAATTCACTGCGTAGCCTCATCTCAGGATTTATACCGGTGATTTGATGACTACCGAATCACCTCTAGGAGGAATTGAGTCACTTCGCTGGATTTGGCGTCAGCTAACTAGCATGCGCACTGCGCTGCTCTTATTGATGCTTCTTGGTATTGGGTCAATTCCGGGCTCATTATTTCCGCAAAGAACGCAGAACCCAATGAAAGTTCGGGAATATCTTGCGAGTCATGGATCATTTGGGACTTGGCTAGATCGGTTCAAATTCTTTGATGTTTATAGCTCACCTTGGTTTAGCGCAATTTATTTACTGCTCTTTATCTCCCTTATTGGGTGTGTACTTCCACGGACGCTAGAACATCTTCGAGCTATTGGAAAAAAGCCACCGCTTACCCCTCA
>CAILYP010000076.1:0-8142 GCA_903838475.1 uncultured Actinomycetes bacterium
AGTAGTCATCGGCGGAGCCAGCCTGCAAGGTGGCATTGGAAATGTGACAGGTACGATTTTGGGAGCTCTTATACTTTCCATCATTTCCAACGGTCTCTCTCTGCTTGCCTCCGGTGCTTTTGCGCAACAAATATTCTTGGGAACCGTCACCATCGGCGCAGTTGTAATTGATGTCATCTTGAGAAGAAGACGAGCACGCTCGTGAGAGATGAAAAAGCCACTCATAAAACGTTAGAAGTTAAAGGGATTAGCAAAAGATATGGAAAAACCATAGCTTTAAATCAACTAAACCTCACTGCTCGATCTGGCGAGATATTAGGAATTGCTGGACCCAATGGGGCCGGGAAGAGTACGTTGATCAAGATTTTGGCTGGAGAAGTCGAGCTTGACTCCGGAACCGTCACTATCAATACAAGTGAAAGTGCTGAAAGTTCGCCCGTATCTCAAGTCGCAGTAGTCCACCAAGAGTTACAGGTTTATCCCAACTTAAGCGTGATTGATAACCTTCTTATAATTCGAGAAAATCAAGGTCTCTTTCGTCCCAAGTCATCCAAAAAGGAACTGGGAATCTTGGAAGAGATGCGCCTCGGTAAATTTAAAGATGAAATTCTAGGTGAACTCCCACTTGCTGTAGCTCAGCGAGTCGAGATTGCACGAGCTCTTCTTAGCGATGCTCTAATCTTCTTATTTGATGAACCAAATTCTGCACTAACACCGGAAGAGTCAGAAGATCTTTTCAATGCAATGCACCAATTAAAGGACCTTGGCCATATCGTTCTATTCGTGACCCATAGATTGGCAGAATTAGTAGAACATTCCGACCGAGTTCAGCTAATTATTGATGGTAAGGCAGGGACAATATTTGAAGGTTCAGCGTTAAATGCTGAAAATATTGCCGCTCAGTTAGTGATGGAAGAGTCGCGCCAAAGAGGCAATCAGACGACCCAGAAGAGAGCTTTTGAAAGCGGCTTTATTAATGTCAAGAGTTGGACTCACCATAGAAAAGCCTTTAAGGAGTTAGATCTTGAAATACGTGCAGGAGAGATCATCGCGATAGTTGGCGTTGAAGGTTCTGGCGGCAGAGAATTAATCCGCTCTCTGGCCGGAGTAGAAATAGCTTCGGGTGAGATATTAGTTAACAATAAGAAAGTTGACCCAAGGAATTCTGGTTTCGTATTTGTCGCTGCAAATAGAGATTCCAGCGTATTTCCAAATTTAACTGTTGGAGAAAATTTAGTAATTAGACACAGTGATTCCATCTCTAATAAGTTTGGTTGGGTGTCAAGTAAGAATTCAAAAGTGCTCGCTTCGCAATCAAAAGAGCAGTACACGATTAAGACTGATTCCCTCGGCTTGAATGTTAAATCTCTCAGTGGTGGAAACCAACAGAAGGTGGCGATCGCGTCAGCGCTATCAACTAAACCCGTCCTAGCACTCTTTGAGGAACCTACCCGTGGTGTGGATTTAAGCAGCAAGGCAGATATTTATGCCTTACTCAAAGACCATACGAAGAGTAAATCAGCAGTAATCCTACTTTGCACCGAAGAATCAGAGGTGTACGACGTCGCTGATCGTGCATGCGTGATGCAATTAGGTGAAGTAGTAGGAGAAATCGATATCAGCTCTTGCGCAGATTTAGAAGATTTAGCTCGAAAGATTGCGAAATTTACAACGAAAGAATCTCAAGCCGCTAGTTGATGTAAATCTACGAAGGAGAGAAGAAATGAAAGCAAACATCGAGACACTTGCAACAGGTTTAGGTCACCCAGAAGGCCCGGATATCTTGCCGGATGGTCGAATTGTTATGGTGGAAACCTACACAAGCAAGATTATCGCTTGGTCTGCCGAGCGAGGTATTCACGACTACGCAGATTGCGGTGGTGGGCCAAATGCCTGCATGTTGGGCTCAGATGGTGCAGTTTATATAACTCAAAATGGCGGCACGGTGGGTACATGGAGAGCAAAAGTAATGTCAGTACCTTCTATCCAAAAGGCTTGGCCAGATGGAAGAGTCGAGATAATTGTCGATGAAGTAGATGGTTATAAATTACAAGCGCCCAATGATTTGAGTTTTGGACCGGATGGACGTCTCTTCTTTACAGACCCTGCAGATTATCTTCCAGATAACAGAGGACTTGGTCGTATCTTCTCTGTAAACCCCGACGGTACCGGAAATCTTTTAGAAGAAATGCCAAATGCATATCCAAATGGAATTGTTGCCGATAAAGATGGCACTGTTGTTTGGGTAGAGTCTTATGACAGCGGCATTTACCGCTTACGCCCGGGCGAAAAATCAGAGAAGATTGCTCAGCTGCCCGAGAATCACGTACCTGATGGTCTAAAGATTGATGAAAATGGAAATCTTTGGATCACTACTTTTAAGGGTGGCGGAGTAGATATTCTCAAATCAGATGGAACGTATATTGATTTTCTTGAAACAGGTGGTGTTCCACTCAATTGTGTCTTTGAAGGCGAAAATCTAATCATTACCGATTTCGGCGATATAGATACTCTTTCAGTTGCGGAGCCAATGGAAGGCAGACTGTGGAGAATCCCTGTCGGAGTTAAAGGAATGAAGCTCTTTCGCGGGGCAATTGGATGACTAGTTCCCTTGATTCCCTTGATTCCCTTGATCCATTATTTTCTGTAGCAGGGAAAATTGCATTCGTATCAGGGGCTGGAAGTGGACTCGGTAAAGCAATCGCCATTGGTTTAGCGGCTCGGGGCGCCAAGGTGGGAGCCCTCGATTTTGCTCCAGAGCAAGTACGGGAAGTCTGTGATGAGATTACTGCCCAAGGGGGACGTGCTATTCCGTTAATCGCTGATGTAAGGGATAAGGCTGCGCTCGAAAGCTGTCTTCGGCAGTTGATCAAAGAATTCGGAGTTCCAGAGATTGTTGTTGCTGGTGCTGGAATCGGCCGGCGCAGTCCTGCAATTGATATGCCAGATGCCGATTGGCAAGATGTTATCGATATCAATTTAACTGGTTCATGGAATATGGTGCGGCTCGCTGCAGCAGAGATGATTAAAGCCAAAGTTAAGGGCTCAATGATTTTCATCTCTTCCATTGCAAGCTTGGTGGGAATCACAAACGGAAATGCTAATTATTCTGCGAGCAAAGGTGCAATCAACGCTCTGACGCGCACCCTAGCGATGGAGTGGGCGACCTTGGGAATTCGAGTCAATGCTGTTGCACCGACCCACTTTCGAACCGCAATGATGGAGAAAGCAATTTCATTAAACCCAGAAGGCGCCGAATATTTCACGAGGAATATTCCTTTAGGCCGAATGGGTGAACCAGAGGAGCTCGTGGGAACGATTGTCTATCTATCTTCAGCCGCATCGAACATGGTTACTGGAATAGTTCTAGCTGTTGATGGTGGACATACCGCGCGATAAAGAAGCGGTTACCTAGCCATCTGCTGGGCGTTGAAAGAGTTCGATGGGGTAACCATCGGGATCTAGCAGATAGAGAGATCGTCCGCCTTTATTGGGTCCTTCAGTAATATCTACGCAACTCTCGCTCCGTGCTTTGTAGCCAAGTGAGAACATCTTCTCTGCTAGTTCATCAACTTTCGAAACGTAAAAACAGAAATGACCACCACCAAAGTCGCATGGTCGTGAAGCGGCTGGGTATCGCTCAATTCCTTGGTACTCCAGTAGCTCGATAAATCCTCCGCTTGGAATCTCTAAGAATGCAGCTCGAATGACGTCAAATTTAAGATCAAGAACAACTTTTAAGTAAGGTCCGTTCAGAATTCGATCAAATTTTTGGACAAGCCCAAGTCCATCTCGATAAAAAGCGAGTGATTTATCTAAATCTCTCACTGTTATGCCTCCGTGAAAGAAGCCAATTATCTCGCCCAATTTCTCCTCATTTCTGTAGTCAGAAACTACATGGTGATTCCACCGTCTTGGCTCAGAGCCTGACCGGTGAAATATGATCCTTCATCAGAGATTAAAAATGAAATAAGTCCAGCAATTTCGGATGGACTAGAAGTTCTTCCTAGTGGGACGGAGGCTAATCTCTTTGTTGAGATTTCTTCCACCGAGATACCTCTTATCTCAGCAAGACGTTCTAAGACCTTATCTTGCATTGGCGTATCAACTATTCCGGGACAGATTGCGTTGACGCGTACGTTCTTCGGTCCAAAGGCATAGGCGAAAGATCGAGTCATGGACAAGATTGCACTCTTGGAGGATGCATAGACAGCAGTCTCTTGTGTGGACGTGAGTTTTGCTGATACCGAACTTAAATTAACAATGCTTGACCCACTTGGCATTGTTCTTCCGATACGACTTACCAAATCCCAAGGAGCTTCAACATTAACGGCAT
Organism: uncultured Actinomycetes bacterium; assembly: GCA_903838475.1. Taxonomy (GTDB): domain Bacteria; phylum Actinomycetota; class Actinomycetes; order Nanopelagicales; family Nanopelagicaceae; genus PALSA-747. Next base: position 4,337 of record CAILYP010000076.1, read on the forward strand.
AGATATCTCGAATATCCTGAACTGTGAAATCCAAAAGTGGCTTTAAGCGAATTAGTCCTGCCGCATTAACAAGAGCGCGAGCCCCAGTACCTGCACTTACTACCCGGTCTCTATCTTCGGCGTTGGTGAGATCAGCTACCAGTATTTCCACGCCCTCGAGTTCTTCTAGGCTCGCTCGATTCATATCAACAGCGATTACTCGCATGCCATCTTCTCGTAGGCGTAGCGCTGCAGCCCTTCCAATTCCGCTGGCAGCGCCTGTTACGACGACTGTACCGATCAAACTCTGTTTCTCGGTCATGAAAATCTCCCTAGAAGTTGTAGAGAATCTTTGCGTTACCGCTGGAAATAGCTGTCTGCTCTGAGGTACTGAGTGATGAAATATAGTCACGCATAAAATCAATAATGACTGAGTAGGAGACGTAGAGACGATCCACCGGCCAGTTTGATCCCAGTACACAACGGTCTGGTGTAAATATTTCGACACAAGCCTCAGACCATTTGCGTAGAGACTCCTTGGTGAAATGTGGATCTGTCATAGGAAGTCCAGAAATCTTGACCGTAACATTCGCAGCCTGGGCAAGTTCTTTCATGCCCCTCTTCCAATTTGCGAAGTATTCGTCATCTCTCTTACGCGGGAAGCCTAAGTGTTCTAAGACAATCTTTAGATCTGGGTGTCTGCGAGCTAGCGCCAAGGCCGCTCCCATATTTTGCCATTCGCAATCAAGATCAAAGACTAAATTGTTCTTCGATAAAATCTTTAGTGATTCTTCGAACTGAGGATCAATCTCTCCTTTAGCAAGCATTACTTCAGCGTTAAAATCTCGAATTCCTGCAAATATTGGTGATTCCATGTGTTTTGCGAGTTGAGCAGGGGCGGATTTATCGCCCAATGGTGAGTCTCCAATTTGCCGAATCGGTACGGGACTTCGTTTGGCCATTTCAGTTATCCAGACAGTTTCGGTGACCGGATTTGGCGAACCAATCGCAGCTTGAACATGTACGAAGCCGCTAATGTCAGAAAAACGTGCTTCTGCCCAGAGATTTTCGATAACAAAAGCTTCGGCCTTGATCGCATCAATATTTCCCAGAATAGGGTGAATAAAGTCAGGAGCCAGCCACACCCACTTCATTTCAGGATGTTTGAAATCCCAGAAGTGCATATGGGTATCTAGGATTGGAATTGACTTACTCATTTGGGTCTTCCCTTTCTTTAGCGCGGGGAGTACGATATGGAAACGATACCATGCAGGAAATACACTACATCTGTAGTCCAGGAATGGAAAGGGTTTCTATGAAGATTGTAAAAGTCGAACCAATTCCAGTGGCATACCCAGAGCCAAATGACTTTAATGCTGAACGTTATCTCTGCCTAGTAAAGATAACTACAGATGAAGGAATCGTAGGTTGGGGAGAATCCATTACCCAATTCAAAGAGGCAAACGGCGCAGTAGCGGCCCTGATTTCCGGATTGTCGGAATTTGTCGTCGGCCAAGATCCGATGAACAACGGCACAATTTGGCGCGCAATTAAAGAGCGCTACTGGTGGTACGGCTACCGTGGAGGTTTGGCATCGTATGCACTCTCTGCAATAGATATTGCATTGTGGGACATTAAAGGTAAGGCGCTAGGGGTTAGCGTTCTTGAATTGCTTGGCGGACCAGTCCACGAGAAGTTGCCAGCTATCGCCTCTGGCCATGCCCATGATTCATCGATTCCTAAAATGGCGGAACAAGCGCAAGGCTGGTTGAGCACCGGACTACAAGGCGTAAAAGTTGGATTTGGCAAAAGAGGAAATGCTCACTTGGGTTATGAACACGATCGCGACGTTGAATATGTTAAGCAGATGCGCGAGGCAGTTGGTCCTGATAAGAAATTAATTATTGACCTTGGATATGCAATCAAGTGGGATGTTGCCACGGCAGTAAAGCGCGTACAAGCGTTTGATGATTACAACATAGATTGGATTGAAGAGCCACTAGGAGCTTGGGATCCAGAGGGATACCGCACTCTGCGCGATAAGACTAAGTGCCTTATTGCCTATGGCGAGCGCGAGTGGAACACCGATGGCTTCGATGCAATTCTCGCCACCGGAACATGCGACGTGTTTGGAATCGATCCTGGTCGCGCCGAAGGTATTACTGGCTTCGTAAAAGTGGCTGAACGCGTTCACGCCCATAAGCGTCAAGCTAACGCTCACGCATGGTCTTCAGCCATCGTTTCTGCAGCCTCGCTGGCCGTAAGTTTTTCAAACTTGGCATTCAAACTATTTGAATTTAAGCCTTTGGATAACCCTATGCAGAATGAATTGATAACCGAACCTTTCACACATAAAGATGGCTGGGTTTATCCTCCACTAGGAAAACCTGGTCTCGGCATTGAAGTTATAGAGGATGTAGTAAATCGTTACCGTCAACCTTTCTAGGAAAAAATTGAATGTCTGACAAAGGTTTAGCACTAATCACGGGGGCTAGCAGGGGAATTGGTCAATCAATTGCAATTTCTTTAGCTAACTCGGGCTATACCGTGATTGCTATTTCGCGATCAGGTACGAGCGAAAATATCTCTGGGGTTCATTCGCTGGCCTGCGATGTAAGCGATCCCAATTCTGTAATTGCCCTTGCTAAGAAAGTAAAAGCTGAATACGGGACCGTTACGGTGCTCGTTAATGCAGCTGGAGTTTTTGGTCCAGTGGATTTGATTCATAAAACAAATATGAATGACTGGGCACAGACAATCATGATTGATGCGATTTCCCCCTACTATCTAATTCACGAATTTCTTCCCGGCATGTTGGAGAATAAATGGGGACGAATTATTAGTTTGAGCTCTGCTGCCTCCTTGCATCCTCCTGGAACTCTTAATAGCGCATATGGCACAGCTAAAGTGGCTCTCAATCAACTTACCCGCCACGTTGCCTCTGAAATTGCTGGCTCTGGAGTAACGGCCAACGTTATTCATCCAGGTGATGTGAAGACAGATATGTGGAAAGACATCAAGGAGAAATCTTCAGCCCTCGGTGAAGTTGGAGCGGGTTACACCGCCTGGGTGGATTGGGTGGATCAGACTGGTGGAGATGACCCAAATAAGGCAGCAAAACTTGTTTTAGACCTTGTAGATGTAAAGAGCGATGCGATTAATGGAAAATTCTGTTGGATTGATAACCCTCTACAGGCTCCAATTCCAAGCTGGGAAGACCTTAAAGAAGCCCAACCCTGGAATTAGTTTTAGTTGAGGTTTACATATTCACTCAGTAACTTGGTGAGCATGAAACCTAGGGGTGTGCCTCAATATAAGATTGCAATCTTCGGTGTTGGTCCCGCAGGATATTTCACCGCGCAAGCTCTGCAGGATTCACAATCTGCCACTTCCTAAAATGAATAAATACGTGAGAAAGAACTATCCAGAACCATCAGAGCAACTATCCATTCAACTTAAGCAGAAGCGATTAGAGGAGAAAACCTGTTAGCCGTGGCAATAGAATCTTAATGACCCCCCACCCGTAAGTGACTGGTTAAAAGCTTTAACTCAAGATTGGGCTATCAGTTGTATGTCTCAACCGGGCCAGTTGCATGTGGAACGCCATGTGTTCGCCCCGGGTACATCTATATCCGCCCAGATCCTTACCCAACCACCAAAGTCGAGGGGCAAATTGATAATTTGGGCGTGAAAAAAGGGGAGAAAAAACCCTAGAACAAGCGTGTAAAGTAAGTGCACACTTGGAGACGTCGCATAGCCCGGTCGAGTGCGCCTCACTGCTAACGAGGTAAGGTTTAATCGCCTTCAAGAGTTCAAATCTCTTCGTC
>CAILYP010000077.1:0-4802 GCA_903838475.1 uncultured Actinomycetes bacterium
ATTAATTAAAGCGGGCCTCGTGTGAGAAATCACGCGAGGCCCGCTTTAATTTGTTAGGAATCTTTAATCGAATTGGAAAAGAGATGCGCCGCCATCAGCCAAAATAGTGGAACCAGTTAAATAGTCGCCCGAAGATGAGCATAAGAACGAAGCGATATCACCGACCTGATCGGCAGTTTGCAATTCTTTAAGTGGAATAACTTGTGCGACTCTTGCCGCGTATTGCGGTTCTGTCTCTAATTGATGCTTTGCCAAACCAGCGCTCACGATTCCCGGAGCAATAACATTGACTCTGATTTTGTATCCAGAAAGTTCACGAGCAGCAGACTTAGCTAACATTTCAATTGCAGCCTTGGTGGCGGAATATGCTGCAATCTCAGGCCAAGGTATGCTGCCAACCCAGGACCCAGTAATAATTATTTGGCCAGCTCGCTTACCCTTAACGAGCGCTCTTGCCGCACTCTGGAGAGTATTGAATACTCCAGTGAGATTGGCATCTAGATGTTGCTTCCAATAAGTTTCAGTTATATCCAAAAATGGTTGGGACTTAACAATCCCCGCATTGGCCATAACGACCACAAGTTCATTTTCGAACTCGGCGATAACCTGATCTAGTTTTGCTCGGTCTGTGACATCAACCTGACGGTAATTAACGTCATGGTCAGCCGTTGAGAGCGCGATTAGAGCTTTTACCTCTTCACGTATTTGAGCTGGCTCGGCAATGTCGAGGAGGGTGATCGAGAACCCATCTTTGAAGAGCCTGGAACCCATGGCCGAGCCGATATCGCCGTTTCCCCCAGTTATGAGAACTCTGTTTGCGCGCAATTTAGCCTCCAAAATACTTTGAAAAACCCTTGACTAGCACCCGCTAACTCACAATTATACTCATATGCCTGGTCTGACCAGTAGTACCGCGGGAACTCCAAATACGAGTTCAGAGTTAGTTCCTGCTCTTTCATCAATTCCACCTCGTGGCGAGGAACTTCAATCTGTTTTGGAAGAATTTATTTTCTCTGCAAAGGCTAAGCCGGGAGATCGTCTTCCTTCCGAAAGAAAATTGGCTTCGCTATTTTCTGTCAGTCGACAAACTTTGCGTGAAGTTCTTCGTTCAATGGAGGGCCAAGGTTTAATAACAGTTCAAGCTGGACGTGGATCGTATATTCAAGATCAAACTAAGGCCGGCCCATACCGCGTAATTGCCGCAGCCAGGCAAGGCTCAGTTACACCAGCTGACCTAATAGAAGCCCGTTTGATGATCGAGTGTGCCGCTGCAGGCTTGGCAGCATTACGTCGTACGGACGAAGACCTTGCAGTTTTGTGGGAACTTTGTAACGAGCATATGAAACCAACAACTGATGCCAATGAAAGTGCAATTGCGGACGTGAAATTCCATGAACGGATTGCTGAAGCTTCAAATAATCCGGTGTTACTCATTTTGTTTGGTTCAATCAAGAATTTAGTTTTCGGGACGATTACTCGAAGCTTAACTGACCATACGATTTCCAATCTCGGCGTGCCGCTCCATCACAAAGTTGTAGAGGCGATCGAAGCTAGAGATTCGGTAAAAGCGCAGGAGCTAATGAAACAAATCCTGTTAATTGGTGAAGAAAAATACGGCGATGACCTACACCTTCCCTTGGCGAAGGTCCTTAGAACGCGGGCCCAACTAGATCCAGCACACCGAGCACTAATGGATGCAGCAGCTGAAATGGTGACCGAAACAACCAATTCTTTAGATGACAAAAATGGGGGAATCAAATGACAACAAATACTTCGCTTCGAGCCGAAGGTTTGGCAAAACGCTATGGCGGAGTCCAGGCGCTAAATGAAGTTGATTTTGAATGTAAGGCTGGTGAAGTAGTTGCGCTTATGGGTGACAACGGAGCCGGTAAGTCAACCCTTATTCGAATTTTATGTGGTGCTACGAAGCCAGATAGTGGGAAAATTTATATCAATGGAACACAGCGCACGCTGAACCGGCCACAAGATGCAATAGTTAATGGAATTTCCGTTGTCTATCAAGATTTGGCTCTGGTCGGAACAATGGATGTTGCCCGAAATGTATTTCTAGGACATGAATTACGGAGATTCGGATTCGTCAGAATTAAGAAGATGCGCGAGGAAGCAACCGCGCTACTTGGTCAACTTAAGATCAAAATCAGTTCATCTAAGTTGCTGGTTGAATCCTTATCTGGTGGACAACGCCAGTGCATCGCAATTGCTCGAGCTGTACGCCTGGGAAGTGAATTTGTTTTATTGGATGAACCAACCGCCGCCCTTGGCCCGGAGCAACAGGCAAACGTGCTTCGAATCGTTACTGAACTCAGAAATGCCGGGAAAGGCGTGGTTTTGATCAGCCACAATATCGATCAAGTTTTGGCGGTATCTGATCGTATTGTCGTTATGCGTGCCGGTCAGATAGCAGGAATTCGCGAAACTAAGTCAACAAATACCCAAGAAATTGTTGGGTTAATTGTGGGAGATCAAAGTTTCGTTAAGCATAATTTGCAAAATTTAAACGTTTCGGGAGGAGAATAATATGTCCCAAGCTATTCAATCTGAAAAGCCACTAGGTACCATCGGCAAAATTCTCCGTGCAAAAGAATTCGGCGTAGTCGTAGCCATTGTTTCGATAGTAATAGTCGCAATTTCTTTGACGCCGAACTTTGCTGTTGGTTCAAATATAAACACCATCATCCAGCAGGTTTCCTATGTTGCAATTTGTGCGGCTGGGATGTCAATGGTTGTTATTGGTGGCGAAATTGATCTATCAATTGGTTCCATCTATGGAATGGGAGCCGTAATGTTCACTTGGCTCTCCAAGAATATGGATTGGCCAATTCTGCCTTCAGTCGTTGTTACTTTGTTACTAGGACTCTTCATCGGATGGCTTAATGGCTATATAAGCGTTAAGTTAAATATTCCATCATTCGTTGTGACCCTCGCTGGACTTGGTGCGCTTCGTGGCGCAGTACTCCTATTGTCGGGCAGCGTTCCAATTTATGCTAAAGAGTCAAAACCTTTTTCTGCTTTAGTTGGCGGTTCGTTTTTTGGAATCTCCGCCCAAGTATTTTGGATGCTCGCAATTTGCACCATCATCGGAGTCACCTTAGCAAAGACCAAATTTGGCTCGGATCTCTATGCAATTGGTGGAAGCAAAGTTGCTGCGCAAAATGCCGGTATTAACGTCTCCCGCGTAAAGATCCAATCTTTTATGCTCTCTGGATTTATGTCGACCTGGGCTGGAATCATGTTGGTTGGTTGGCTCGGAAGTTCTAATCCATTAACCGGACAAGGCAATGAGCTACTTATAGTTGGCGCAATTGCAGTTGGCGGCGCTAGTTTGTTTGGTGGCTCAGGAACAATTTTGGGAACAACCTTAGGCGCAATTGTCGGTGGGTTAATTACGAACGTACTTGTTCTTGTGGGAGTAAATGGAAACTGGACCTTTGTTGCTAATGGATCACTGATCTTAGGTGCGGTCGTTATCAATACCTTAGTTGCTAAGAAGAGAAATACTCTTCGAACGTAGTAAACAGATCTGACGCCATCAAAAAAACCCAGCCTGGTTTGAAAAAGCTAAGGCCTAGTTAAGGAGAAATAATGGATACAGACTCAATGGGAGAAATTGGCTTAAGCCGTCGAAATCTCCTAAAAGTAGGTGGCGCCTCAGCTGTTTTACTAGGCGCGTCCTCACTTATTGGAACACCTTTCGCTGAAGCTGCCGGTAAGACTGCAGCAATTCAGCGTGGCCGTAAGGTAACTTGCGTTATCCACGACCAGAACCCTTTCTTTGCACCACTAGAAAAGGGATTCCGTGAATTCGGACAATTCATGGGCTGGAAAGTGAATTATGTTGGTCCAACTGGCCAAGATATTCAGAAGACCGTTGAGCTCCAAGCTGCAGCAATTGCATCAAAGCCAGACGGAGTTATCTTCACAAGAATTGATGACAAGGCATTCGATGCCAACATCAAGAAGGCAACAAGTCTTGGAATCAAAGTTGTTCTAACTAACGTTGGATCAAAGGGCTACCAAGATCTTGGTGTTTCATTTGTTGGTCAAGATTTCGTACCTGCAGGAAAGATTGCAGGACTACAAGGTGCTTCATACGCTAAGAAGAAGACCTCAAAAACTTCTGGTGTAATTTTGATTGGTAACTTCGCCCCAGGAAACTCTGCACTTGATGACCGTGCAGCTGGTGCTAAGCAAGGCGTAGAAGCATTCAACTCTGCAAACGGCACTTCATACACAACTGAACTATTGGTTACATCAAGCGATGAAGCCAAGGCATCAGGAATTATGGAAGCTCGTTTAGCTAAGGGTGATGTTGTTGGATACATCGGAACTGAATTCTCCCACCAGTTCTTCGGCAACATTATGAAGCGCAAGAACTTGAAGCTATCGAACGGTGGCTTTGACCTCGTACAACCAGTGCTACAAGGAATCAAGGCTGGATATATTGACTACACCTTGGACCAGAATCCATGGGCTCAAGGTTGGGTTGCATCATCGTTGTTGGCCATGGAAGTTTCTCCAGGGTACAAGGCGAACTCATTCGATACAGGTGCTGCAGTTATTGATGCATCAAATATCGATAAAATTCTTAAGCGTGAGGCTGTATTCGCTTAAGTAAAGAATCCTGAGGAGAATGGCGATTTACTCTGATGGCGTCAGAACGCCATTCTCCGAGGGCCTTACAAGTTTTATTCTACATTTAAAGAATCTGTTATTTCCCAAGGTATTTAAAAGAGAATTAGAAGGCATTTAATGAAAATTTCCAAGATTGAAACCTTTAGACC
>CAILYP010000078.1:0-10631 GCA_903838475.1 uncultured Actinomycetes bacterium
AGAACCTTGCGGCAACGTATAGACCCCAGGGTGCAACACTTTTCCGGATACGTCTACAACTAGTTGCGCGACACTGGGCAGAACCGTCGGCTGCGAAACGCTCAAAGGCACAGTGACAATGGGTTTTGCCGAAGAGGCCTTTCCTTGTGAAAGAGTGACAAAGAGAGAGCCCACAGCTATCGAAGAGGCGAGCACTATGTACACCGCACGCTTTTGAAGATCTGAAAATTCTGGAAGAGGAATCATGCCCAGAGGGTAGGCAAATAAATGCTCTTTGATTAAAGCTTGAAGTTAGAACTGTTAATTAAATAACAATGTTGACAAGTTTAGGTGCGCGCACAATTGATTTCTTGATTTGGGCACCTGCAATAGCCGCTTGCAACTTCTCATTCTTCATCGCTAACTCTTCAAGTTCGCTATCAGTTGCTTGAGGTGAAATTTCAATTCGATCAACAATCTTGCCATTCACTTGAAGTATGGCGATAACTGAGTCTTCTTCAAGCAGCGCAGGATTAACGGTTGGCCATCCAGCAAGTGCTACTGCCGGTTTATGTCCAAGGCGTTCCCACATCTCTTCAGCTGTATAGGGCGCCATTAATGAAAGTGCGATTGCAATGGCTTCACCCGCTTCTCGTACGGCCGGATCGCTAGGACCACACCCAGAATCAATCGCCTTGCGCGTGTGATTTACCAACTCCATGATGCGGGCGACGGCTACGTTGAATCGGAAAGTTTCTACGGCGTACTCAATATCGTGAATTGCCTTATGAGTTATTTTTCTCAAAGCTAAATCGCCGCTCGATGGGTCCGTACCTGGCGCGCTTGTAACATCGCAAGATATTCGCCACGCACGGTTTAGAAACTTAACCGAAGCCGCAGGAGATACATCAGACCAATCAACATCATCTTCTGGTGGACCAGCAAAAATCAGTGAGATTCGAATTGCGTCTACGCCATGTTGATCTAACTCTTCCGAAAGCTTTACAAGATTTCCTCGGCTTTTGGACATTGCTGAGCCGTCCATTAAGACCATTCCTTGGTTAAGCAGTCGCGTAAAGGGCTCAGTGAACTTCAAAAATCCAAGATCGTGTAGCACCTTCGTGAAAAAACGAGAGTAAAGCAGATGCAAAATTGCATGTGTAACACCGCCAACGTATTGATCAACCGGCATCCATTCATCAATTTTCTTAGGATCAAAAGCTTGGGTTGTGTCGTGAGGATCGATATAGCGCAGGAAATACCACGAGGAATCAACAAAGGTATCCATGGTGTCTGAGTCGCGCAAAGCCGGGCCTGAGCACTGCGGGCATGCAACGTTGACCCAGTCGCTGGCTGACCCCAACGGTGAACTACCTTTTGGCTTTAAATCTAAACCTTTTGCACTTGGAAGTTCCACAGGTAATTGATTCTGTGGAACTGGGACCTCGCCACATTTTTCACAATGAATAATTGGAATAGGCGTACCCCAGAAACGTTGCCGAGAAATCAACCAATCTCGTAGGCGATAATTCTTCGCAAGTTTGCCCAGATTCTTCGCTGAAAGTTCGTCGATAACTTTAGTAATTGCACCCTCTTGATTTAGACCGTTAAGTGAACCTGAATTAACTAGAACTCCATCACCAACTGTTGCAACTCCGGAAATATTTGGGTCTTCTTCATCGCTCTTCACAACTACACGTACGTTTAAGTTCATCGCACGCGCAAAATCTAAGTCGCGTTGATCGTGAGCTGGAACAGCCATAATCGCGCCGGTTCCATAATCAGCCAACACATAATCCGATGCCCAGATAGGAAGCTTCTCGCCATTTACAGGATTAATGGCATAGCGTTCTAGGAATACGCCACTCTTCTTTCGATCAGTCGCGAGTCGATCAATATCAGAAGCTGCCTTCACTTCTTCAAGATAAGATTTAAATTGTGCTTCAGCAGATGTTCCGCGAGCTAGCTCGGCAGCAAGTTCTGAGTCAACCGCGACGACCATAAAGGTTGCGCCATAAAGAGTGTCGGGTCTGGTCGTGTAAATAGCGATGGGTGCATCCCGGCCCTCAATCTCAAAAATAACTTCGGCTCCGGTTGAGCGGCCAATCCAATTTCGCTGCATTTGCAGCACTTTCTCGGGCCACTTTCCTTCAAGTTGATCCATGTCGTCAAGCAGGCGATCGGCATAATCGGTAATCTTGAAATACCACTGCGATAACTTTTTCTTTGTAACAGCTGAATCACAGCGTTCACAAAGACCTGCAACTACTTGCTCATTCGCAAGAACCGTCTGACATCCAGGACACCAGTTAACTGGTGAGAATTTCTTATATGCCAAACCTTTTTTGTACATCTCCAAGAAAATCCATTGATTCCATTTGTAATATTCTGGATCACTAGTATGAAGAACTCGGTCCCAATCAAAAGAACATGCGTAGCGGCGCATTGATGCTTTCTGAACTGCAATATTTTCATAGGTCCAATCGCGAGGATCACCACCGCGCTTGATTGCCGCATTCTCTGCCGGCAATCCAAATGAATCCCACCCAATTGGGTGCATAACATTGAAACCTTTTTGTGCCCAGTAACGCGCAATCACATCGCCGAGCGCATACGCCTCTGCGTGACCCATATGTAAATCACCTGATGGGTATGGAAACATATCCAACACATACTTCTTTGGGCGAGCATCATCTGGGCGTCCAGAGCGGAAAGGAGCTAGTTCATCCCAGACGGGAAGCCACTTCTCTTGTACTCCGTGGATGTCATACGCCTCATGCATGAGGCAAATTCTCCCACGAGACGCCAGTCAGTTCTTCACTTACTTGCCAGAGGTTGGAAGCCAGAGTTTGGTCATATGCCATCCCTTTTCCATGCACGACTTTCGGCGTTCCTCGCATTTGGCCAAATTTGCGTGGACCAAAATAGGTCGCTCCTTTGATTCCCGGCATGGACGCGGCATACAACATGGGAAGTGCGCCATCGTGAGCAGACTGAGCGAAAAGCTCGGTCATCGCTCCCATCGCACGCTCTTTCGCAGGCTGGCCCGCCATCGCTGGCCCCACTCGAGTTAAGCGAGTATTCGCAAATCCTGGATGCGCAGCGAGTGGAATGAAGCTATACCCGAATTTCAACCGACGGCGTTCTAGTTCGTTAATGAATAATAGGTTAGCCAATTTGCTTGCACCATATGCACTCCAAGGTGAATAAGGACCTTCACCGAGGCAAATCTTTCGAATGGATGTTTCAGTTCCTGGGCCAAAGTTTCCAATGCGGTGAGCAACACTTGAAACAGAAATGAGACGCTCTTTAATTCGATTGTGAATCAAGCCCGCAAAAGCAAAATGGCCAAGATGATTAGTCCCCATTTGTAATTCAAATCCGTCTACAGTTGAACGATATGGAGTAACCATCACACCCGCATTACAAATCAGAATATCAATATCACCAATATCACTATTAATTTCTGCTGCTGCTTGGCGAATAGAAATTAGATTAGTTAAATCAAGTGAGAGCACTCGCTGAGCACCTGTTTGTCGCTGCGCATCTAAACCTTTATTTTCTTTGCGCGCGGTAATGGTTACGTGTCCGCCTTTTGCAACAAGCGCTTTGGCCGCTGCTAAACCGAGTCCACTAGTGCCACCAGTTATTAAAAATCTCTTTCCAGAAAGATCTGGCATAAATGAGGACGTCCAGCCATCATCAATCACTGGGTTGGCTAGATATTTCATAAGTGGAGATAAGGGGATTTGAACCCCTGACCCCTTGCATGCCATGCAAGTGCGCTACCAGCTGCGCCATATCCCCTGGTATCCCCTGATATCCCCCATCAACGACCCGACCTTATCTCAATTTACCTCTTCGTTGCCAAACACAGGCTCAGGGATGCTTCCAGCATTATGTTCAGACAAGGTCCATCGATTCAAATATTTAGAAAACTCTACGACTGACCACTGGGCATTAGAAAGACCGCCGAGTGATCCCCAATCTGAAAAATCTAGTTTCAATAAAGTACCGAGCAAGCAACGAGCAGTACCGCCGTGGGTCACTAGAACCACTGTTCCGCGTGCTCCATCGATTGCAGATAAAGCTGCTGCCTGCGCTCGAATTCCTACTTCAGATCGACGCTCACCAGTCTCACCGGCAGGTCCGTCATCTCCACTAATCCAACCGGTAAAGCGAGCTGAATCGTTAGCTCGGTTCTCTTCGCCAGTCCGGCCTTCCCAATTGCCACCATTTGTTTCGCGCAATCTAGGATCTGTTTCAATTTCAATGCGCACAATCTCGCCAAGTTTTAACGCAGTCTCCTGAGCGCGAATCAAATCACTAGCAAAGATTCTCGTGGGATTCATTCCAGCCAAGATTTTTGCAGCGTGCGAAGCTTGATAATGTCCAACTTTATTTAGCGGAATATCTGAATGACCTTGAAAGCGATTTTCGATATTCCAATCAGTTTGGCCATGTCGCCAAATTACAAGGCGAACATTTTCAAAGACATTATGCGTCCCATCAGATGACCCAGCAGACATTAACGCGTCGCATCCAATCGTAATTCAATTCGAGGGCAGTCATTCCAGAGATGATCAAGCATGTAATACTGGCGAAGTTCTTGGCTCTGGACATGCACAACCAAATCAGAATAATCCAACAGAATCCACTGACCCTTACCTTCTTTACGTACAGGCTTCTCGCCAATCTGAGCAAGCTTGTCAAATACTCCTTCTGCAATTGCATCTACTTGGCGCTCATTAGAGGCTGTTGCGATCAAAAAAACTTCTGATAATAGGAGCTGTTCAGTCATATCTAGCGCAACAATATCTAGACCTAATTTTTCATTGATTGCTTCTGCAGCGAGCTGCGTGAGTTCAAGAACTTTCTTACTTGCTGCCATAAAGCTTGTGCTCCTTGATGTAGGTGAGAACAGATGGAGAGATCATCTCTGCAACTGACTTCTTTTCTGCAAAAGCTTCACGAATCTGTGTCGCAGATATATCGAGGGCCTTTATCGAGATTTCTTCGAATCCCAAAAGTGATTCTGGCGATCCAGGACGTTTAATAACCAAAATCGGTACCGCTTTGCGAATTGCATCAGCTCTGTACCACTTATCAAAATTGGCAGCAGCATCGCTACCTAGAATCAATGTAAATGTATCTCGGGGATTAAAAGCACGAAGTTGATTAACAGTCTCAATCGCATAAGTTGGCCCCTTACGCACTATCTCAAGATCATTAACTACAACTTTTTCTTGGAGGTCGCCCGGCAGATCATTTAATGCGCTGATGCACATTTCAAGTCGGTCGCGACCAGAAGCCAATGGCTTACTCAGGCGAAGGCGGGGTTGCCCAGAAGGGACCAGCATTAATTGATCAAACTTTGGGGCAAGGGCGCTCAGAATATGGATGTGCCCAAGATGTATAGGGTCGAACGTTCCGCCCAGAATTCCAATGTGTGCGATGGCTTAATCCTGTGAATCAATCTTGGTCGAGACGGAGTACGAGATAAAGAAAAAGACCCAAGACTGCGAAGGTGAATACACCAAAGAAAATTGGCGGAGCTGGCAGATGGCGCACTGCGCCTTCGGCGAAGAAGAGTTGTTTCATAGTCGAACTTTATCGTAAAGGTTACGGCTTCTTTCCACTCAAAAGAGCTTTGAAACCGGCTTCATTCAGAATAGGAACTCCAAGTTCTTCAGCTTTAGCGGCCTTGGAACCCGGAGAATCGCCGACAACTACATAATCAGTCTTCTTGGAAACAGAGGAAGCAGATTTTCCTCCATGAGCAAGAATCACTTCACTAACTCCATCGCGAGTGAAATCAACCAACGATCCGGTCACAACGAGTGTCAAGCCAGCAAGGGTTTGAGGTGACAGATTCTCTTGTGCCACTTCCACAAGTGCAACGCCAGCCTTCTTCCATTCACGAATAATTTTCTGGTGCCAATCTATCGAAAACCATTCAATAATCGCTTCAGCAATTATTTCGCCAACGCCATCAACACTCGCAAGTTCATCAAGAGTAGCGCCTTGGATTTTTTCAATCGAGCCAAAATGCTTGGCTAGTCCTTGTGCGGCCGTTGGTCCAACATGGCGAATGGAAAGAGCGACGAGGATTCGCCAAAGAGGTCGGGTCTTTGCAACGCTCAGGGCATCCAATAATTTTTGTACATTTGCTCCTGGTTGACCATCTTTTTTTGTAAAGAATGGCGACTTCACTAAATCTGATTGAGTAAGTGAAAAGAGTCCCGCTTCATCCGTTAGCAGCTTATCTGCAAGTAAAGCACTGGCCGCTTCATAACCTAGGACATCTATATCCAGTGCGACTCGAGAACCAATGTAATAAATACGCTCACGCAATTGAGCTGGGCAACTTTGAGAATTTGGGCAACGTAAATCGACATCTCCATCAGACATTGCACGCAAAGCGCTACCGCAGTCAGGACAGTGTGTGGGCATGACAAAGGGCTTTTCACTTCCGGTACGCCGTTCAATAACAGGACCTAGAACTTCTGGAATCACATCGCCTGCTTTACGAATAATGACGATATCGCCAATCAAAATTCCCTTGCGTGATACCTCTTCTTGATTGTGAAGCGTTGCATTTGTTACGGTCGAACCCGCAACGACGACTGGCTCCATGAAGGCAAAAGGTGTAATCCGACCCGTTCGACCGACGCTTACCTTGATATCTAATAAGCGCGTAGTCACTTCTTCTGGCGGATATTTAAAGGCTATTGCCCACTTTGGCGCACGGGAAGTAAAACCAAGTTCTTCTTGTACTTCGATTTCATTTACTTTTACGACGGCGCCATCGATCTCGTGTTCCACATCGTGGCGGTGTTTTTCATAATAGTTAATAAATTCAATAACTTCGCTTCTCGTCTTAACGATTTTAAAGCGACTACTAATTGGAAGTCCCCACGACTTAAGTTGTTCGTACGCCTCGCCTTGGGATTGAAAGGTAGCGCCTTCTGATGCGCCGATACCGTGAACAACCATCGATAGCGGCCTAGCTGCTGTGATGCGTGGATCTTTTTGCCTGAGTGACCCAGCAGCTGCATTACGAGGGTTGGCAAAACGTTGTTTGCCTTCTTCCTCTAAACCGTCGTTAAATTCATTAAATGCTTCAATGGGAAAGAAAACTTCACCGCGAATTTCAAGCTGGGTGGGAAAGTCCTTGCCTACAAGTTCATGTGGAATTGCGGTGATGGTTTTAATGTTCAGGGTCACATCTTCACCGGTTGTGCCATTGCCGCGGGTCAAGGCCCTTGTAAGTCTGCCATTTTCATAGAGCAGATTTATTGCCAAGCCATCTACTTTGACTTCACACAACCACGAGTTTTTCGCTCCTGTTTTTTCTATGCGATCAAACCATCCATCGAGTTCGTCGATTCCAAAAACGTTATCTAAACTCATCATCTTTTCAATATGATCATGTTGAGTAAAATGAGTTGAAAAGCCACCTCCAACTAAATCACTTGGAGAATCATCAGCCTTTAATTCCGGATGCTGGGTTTCTAAGGATTTCAACTCTTTAAGCAAGGTATCGAATTCGCCATCTGAAATTATTGGTTTATCTAAAACGTAATAGCGAAACTGGTGATCGCGAATTAATTCTGATAACTCAGCTATCGCTCTTCTGGCTTCGGTTTTAGCTGATGTTTTTGTGACCATAAGAAGTACAGGTTATTCAGTCGCGCTGACAGTAGCCGAGCCAACCACGCGATCGCCATCATAAATTACAAGTCCTTGACCTGCAGCAAGCCCAAGAAGTGGTTCATCCAAATCAACCACGATTGTTGAGCCGTCGGTGCGGTAGTCGCAAGGAAGGGCTGATCCATGAGCGCGTATCTGAGCAAAGCCGCGAAGTGAAGCACCCGAGATTGGTTGGGGTCCACACCAAATTGCTTTTTCACCTTCGATATGTGAAATCGCAAGTGCCTCTTTAGCGCCAACAACAACAGTGTTTGTCTTTGGCTCAATTTTCAAAACATATCGAGGGGTTCCACCTTCAGTTGGCACTGAAAGGTTTAGGCCACGTCGCTGTCCAATTGTGTATGTGTATGCGCCTTGATGCTCGCCAACTTGCTTGCCATCCTCATCAACTATCGGGCCGCTCTCACTGCCCAGGCGATCACGCAGCCAGCCAGCATTATTGCCCGATGGGATGAAACAAATGTCATGCGAATCAGGCTTATTAGCAACGTACAGACCGCGCTTCTTGGCCTCAATACGCACATCATCTTTTACCGTATCGCCAAGTGGAAATAATGCGCCCGCAAGTTGTTCGCTGCTTAGCACAGCTAGAACATAGGACTGATCTTTGCCTGGGTCTACGGCGCGATGCATGGTTCGGCCAAGTGGCGTCTCTCGCATTTGCGCATAATGACCGGTAGCTACTGCATCAAAACCTAGTCCTTTAGCACGTTCCAATACTGCGGCAAATTTAATCTTTTCGTTGCATCGAAGGCAGGGATTTGGAGTACGGCCATTGGCATATTCCTCTATAAAATTTTCGACTACGCCATCGTGAAATTCTTCGGCCATATCCCAGATATAAAATGGAATTCCGATCATATCTGCGGCGCGACGCGCATCATGGCTATCTTCGATGGTGCAACATCCTCGGGCACCACTTCGATATTTCTGGGGATTACTAGAAAGTGCTAGATGTACACCTATTACTTCATGGCCGGCTTCAGCAATTCTGGCTGCTGCTACTGCCGAATCCACGCCACCTGACATAGCCGCGACGATTTTCATACTAGTACCTTCATACCAGCGCCTTTTGTGCGATGCCAGCAATCGCATCACAAACTTGGGCAATATCATCTTCGGTCGTAGTGGTTCCTAATGAAAATCGAATGGTCGCATCAGCGTTTGTTTCAGATACCCCAAGTGCGAGTAATACATGGCTTGGTCGCTGGACTCCAGCACTGCATGCAGAACCTTGCGAGGCACTTATTCCAGCCATATCCAACAGGACAAGAAGCGTTTCATTCTTTGTCCCTGGAAAAGTTACATTCACAATTCCTGGCAGACTATCAGCGCCCAAACCGTTAAAGACCGCACTTGGCACAACTTTTTGGATTCCAGCTCTTAATTGGTTAGCCAAGTTTTCAATCCGGAAGAAATTTTCTCGTAGATTCAAAAGGGATTGATCGACTGCGGTTGCAAAGGAAATAATCCCTGGCGCATTCACTGTACTCGATCGAATATCACGTTCCTGACCTCCACCATGTAGCAATGGCGTGATATCAATGCCACGTTTCAAGATTAGGGCTGCAACGCCTAAGGGTCCCCCAAGCTTATGAGCGCTCACACTCGCAGAGGTAACACCTAATTCTTGAAAGTCAAAAACTACTTTTCCAAAGCTTTGTACGGCATCAGTATGAACAGGAATATCTCCAGCAATTTTTGCAACGTCATTAATTGGCTGCAAAGTTCCAACTTCGTTGTTGGAGTGCATAACAGTGATAAGTGCAATATCCGAACGATTCGCATCCACGATCTTTGATAACGCCATTAAATCAATAACACCTTGTGAATTTACTGGGGCATAAATAACTTTGGCGCCTTCATGTTCAACTAGCCACTCAATGGGATCTAGTACGGCATGGTGTTCAATCGTCGAAACAACGATTGTCTTTTTTGATGGATTAGCCCAGAAGAACCCTTTGATTGCTAAATTATTTGCTTCGGTCCCAGAAGCCGTAAAGATAATTTCAGATGCGTCGCACCCGGCATAACGAGCAATGAGTTCACGCGATTCTTCAACTGCTTTGCGAACAGCTCGGCCTTGCGTGTGCAGGCTCGAAGCGTTTCCAAGCACCGCCATCTGACGTGAATAAGCATCTATGGCAGCAGGAAGCATCGGCGTAGTAGCCGCATGATCCAAGTAAATTGCCATGAGGTAATTCTAGTCGGGCTTTCTAGCCTTGTTTGAGCGCTCCGCTGGCTTGCGGTAGAACGGCAAAAAGATCTCCTACAACGCCAAAATCAGCGACATCGAAGATTGGGGCTTCAGGGTCTTTATTTATTGCCACGATGGTTTTACTCGTCTGCATTCCTGCACGATGTTGAATTGCTCCAGAAATTCCGCAGGCCACGTAAAGCTGTGGACTCACAGTCCTGCCAGTTTGGCCAACTTGATGTGTATGCGGATACCAACCAGCATCTGTTGCTGCGCGAGATGCACCAACTGCGGCTCCAACCAAATCTGCAAACTCCTCAACTGGTGCAAAGTTTCCATCAGTTCCTCGGCCGCCTGAAACAACAATAGATGCTTCAGCCAGATCAGGGCGACCGCCCTTTATAGCTGCTTCAACCGATGTCACAACGGCTTTATCAACACCGTCGAATGTAACGTCCAAACTTTCAACAACAGGTGCCTGACTTGCAGCCAGAACATCTACAGAATTAGATCGCAGCGTGATGATTGACACTCCGTGCGAAACCGAGGAATGGACCGTTGTTGATCCACCAAAAACTGATTGCGTTGCAATGACATCAGCGCTTACATCAATCGCATCAGTAATCAATCCTGAGTTACATCGCACGGCCAAACGTCCACCAATTTCTTTACCGCGTGCTGAGGAAGAGATAAGTACCGCTTTGGGACTTTCTTTTTCCACGACTGCTTGAAGTGCTTGCGC
>CAILYP010000079.1:0-1773 GCA_903838475.1 uncultured Actinomycetes bacterium
AATTAATCTAATTAACCAATAAAATATTGAATTAAAATTAGGCTGGGGAGAAATCAGTTGGATAAAGCATTTAATACATACGAACTTTCAGGAAAAACGCTTCAGAACCGCATTGTGATGGCTCCAATGACTCGCAGCCGCGCTGAGAATCCTGGTGGTCTAGCGACAGATTTAATGGCTACCTACTATGCACAACGAGCAACAGCCGGTCTCATCATTACCGAAGGAACCCAACCTTCTTTTGTTGGTCAGGGATATCCAAATACCCCAGGATTACATTCTGCAGAACAAGTCGAATCATGGAAGAAAGTTACAAGCGCCGTCCATGCAGAAGGTGGAACCATCTTCGCTCAATTGATGCACACAGGTCGAATCGGCCATAAAGATTTATTGCCAGAAGGCTTGGTCCCTGTAGCTCCGTCAGCAGTGATCGCCGAAGGTCAGGTCTATACAGCCACCGGACCTCAGGCATTTGAAACTCCAAAGGAAATGACTGATGCAGAGGTTCTTCAGACAATCGATGACTTTGCAAGTGCTGCCGAGAATGCAATTGCTGCAGGTTTTGATGGCGTAGAGATTCATGGCGCAAATGGATATTTAGTTCACCAATTCCTCTCCACAAACGTCAATCTTCGCTCTGATCAATGGGGCGGATCAGTAGCTGGGCGCATTAAGTTCGCTGTTGAGGTTGCGAAAGCAGTTGCAGGGAAGATTGGGGCGTCGAAAGTTGGTATTCGCGTATCCCCTGCCAATCCGTTTAATGGAATATCCGAAGATGGCTTCGAAGCTACATATGAGGCTCTGATTCTTGAACTCGCAAAGCTTGACTTGGCTTATCTGCACTTCATGGAGAACCCAATGCAAAATGGATTACTTGCTAAGGCTCGCACATGGTGGCCAAATACTTTGATCGTCAACACTTTTGTCGGTCAAAAGATGAAGGGTAAGGCAGATCTGGAATACATAGAGACTGGAGCTGCTGATTTAATTTCATTTGGGCAACTCTTTATTTCAAACCCAGACTTAGTTGAAAGACTCAAAACCGATGGTCCATTCAACGTTGCTGATGGCTCTAAGTTTTATGGTGGAGCTGAAGCGGGTTACACAGATTACCCGGCATTAATTTAAAGAAGTACGCGAAGTTCCACCTTACAATTACCGACCTTTGAGCCCACAAAGGTCGGTTTTTTACTGACTGCTAAACTTAGCGAATGATTTCACTTGAACTCTCTATCAGACACTTGACTTGGTCGAATCAGAAATTCTTTACGTATTTCGGTGAGATGCCTGACGAGGTTTTTGAATTACGTGCTGCAGAAGGTGAGTGGCCTGTTGGACAAATTCTTACGCACTTTGCAGGGAGTGGTGAGTGGTATCGATACTGCCTTAATGGCGGAATGTGGACCGACTTGAAGCCAATCACATCTGCGGAAATCGCCCTTGAGTATCTACCAATTATGGCCTCGCTAGATGCAACTCTTCTTGAGAATCTCTCGCTGCCCGATGACCAACTAGAAATTGAAGGCGAAAATGGAATTATCCACGCAACTAGATCTCTCATACTTTCTCAAGCAGTTATGCACTCAGCAGAACATAAAGGTCAGATTGCTGCAATCATGAAACAACACGGGCGCCACATTGACTTAGATGCCCTCGATGTGTGGAGTTTCATTTCGGAGACAAAAAACTAAAGACGAGTCGCCCTATAAGCCGGAGACGACATTGTTATGCGTGAGGTCACGCTTAAAAAATACAATTGCCCTCATTATTGCC
>CAILYP010000080.1:0-2459 GCA_903838475.1 uncultured Actinomycetes bacterium
GCGATTGGCTTCAAGTTCTTCTGCCAATCCTTGATGTAGCCCTTAACGAGAGCGTCGTAGTAGATGCGAGTTAATGCAGGTGATGCTGCCATTCTCTGCAATCTTGCAAATGTAAGCGGGGCTGAACCAAATGGTTCGATAACTGACTTTGCGGTAACAATTTCAGTTCCGGCATTGATGAAGCCTGGCTTGTCGAGCTTGATCTTGTTGCGGATGCTGTCAACCAACATGTACACAGGAAGGTAGCCCTGGATAAATGGTGTCTGGCCTAGGCTGATATGAGCAGTTCCATTTTTTAGAGCTGCGAGGTTTCCTGTAGTGAGGTCATAACCTGCACCAATTGTCTTCGATCCTGGTATTGCAGCATTTACTTTTCCAATACTCTCTACATCTGGTGCACAGAGGCCAACCATTGCGAGTGCCTTTGGATTTGCTGCAAGAAGTCCCTGCCATGCAGCGAAGTTAGCTGCGGCGTCGACCTTTACATCCGATGGTCCAACAATCTTGATACCAGGTGCCTTAGCTAAGCTTTCTTGAACACCCTTTGAGCGGTTTTCTAGCACGGGGAAACCTGGGAAACAGTTTCCGATGATGACAGTGCCCTTAGCTCCGGTTCCACCAATCTTGTCCAAAACCATCTTTCCTAGAAGACGTCCTGACTCAACTGACTTTTCGCCAACGTATGGTGCATTAACACCATCAACGAATCCGTTGAATTGAACGAGAGGCATTCCGGCCTTAATAACGGCATTGAGGCCCTTCAACATCGAAGCGGAAGGTACCGATGTAGCAATTCCATCAACGCCAGCAGCCGCTAGATTCTGAACGGCGGTGAGTTGAGCATCGCCTTCAGCTCCAGCCGGGCCGGTCACTTTGATGTTTACTTTGAGATCTCTAGCAGCCGCTTTGGCGCCTTCGATAATTTGATTGATAAATGGATTACCAATTACGTGTACGACGAAACCAATGGTGAGCTTCTTCTGCGCTGAATGCGCAGGAGTAGCAACCCCAGTAGCTGTTAGCACCATTCCTGTTGCAAGTGCTAGCGCACCCCAACGCGCCTTTCGGCTCTTCATTTCCATAGCTTCTCCCCTATTTTTTTATTCAAGCGATGTCCCCGATGGACAAAGTTGAAACCTATTTATCTAACTTTTATCTAACTTGCTCGCCTCTTTCGAACTCGAACAATCTGATCAACACCAATTGCAAATAAAATGACTAGTCCAGTAACCAGAGTGCTCCACACTGCATCGATACCGAGAAATACAACACCGACTCCAATAACGCCAACGATGAGTGCGCCGAAGAGTGAACCCCATACGGTTCCAGCGCCACCTGATAGCGGAGTGCCACCGATAATTGCCGCCGCTACAACAGGTAGTAATAAATTTGCCCCCGTTGTTGGATCCACTGCGCCTCGGAAACCAAGAAAGAGAACTCCGCCAATTCCCGACACAACCCCCATCAAGGCGCAGACAAGAATTTTGGTTTGCTTTGTTGGAATACCCGCTAATCGAGCAGCCTCCGGATTACTTCCAATTGCAAGAATTCGATAGCCAAAACGAGTCTTGTGAAGTGTTAGGTGAAGGACCACAAATGCAGCTACAACGAAAATAAGAATGAAAGGAATTGGCGTATCTATATCGCCACCGAGTGCTCGAAAGAAAATGTTTGATGTTATTTTTTTATCAGTTGGAACAACAGACCCAGACTTATTCGAGATAAGTGATATGCCCTGATATACCGATGCGGTACCTAGAGTGACAATAATTAGTGGAAGGCGCATAACAACTGTAAGAAAACCGTTGATTGCCCCCATCACTCCTCCGGCGATAATTCCTAGAATAATTGCAATCCACACTGGTACTCCTGCAATCATTGAGATTCCAGCGATGACTGCTGAGAGATTGAGAACCCAACCAAAGGAAAGATCAATTTCTCCCATTGAAAGTAAATAGACAATGCATCCTGCAAGTAGCGCCGAAATTGAATAGCTTGCCGCCAAATTGAGAAGATTTTGCGGCTTTAAGAAAGTCGGGCGCAAAGTGCCGACAATGGCAATTAGTAGAAGGAGTGCGAAAATAACGCTTGCCTCTTCAGGAAGTTTGAATCGGCGAGATTTAGTTGACGCACGCTCGGCCATAGGGACTTCCCTCCGTAAAAAGCTCCTTGGAAACCTTTCCAAGCAAGGAAACTAAACACTTATCGAAAGCCAATGTCAATAGAAAACGCTGATTTGTCCTACCGAAAGCTGAGCCAGCCAATTCGGATTGCCCGCACCCGCTACTTGAACGATGCCTGTTTTCTGAAGGGCGTCGCTAGGTGATGTGAAAGCTCGGGTAGTACGCCCTGGACCTCGCGCCACATACTCAGGTGAACTTCCTTTCGGCGTAGTGATTCGACACATGTACCGACACATGTACCGACACATGTACCGACACATGTACCGACACATGTAC
>CAILYP010000081.1:0-7250 GCA_903838475.1 uncultured Actinomycetes bacterium
AATGACTTTGATATCAACTGCTGTTATTGCAGAATCGAGCGCTCTGTATGTGTAAGGCAGCGCAACTATGACGAAGAAGAAAACAAGCTCGTAATCTGTATTTTGCAGGAATTCAGGCATGGATACTTGGGCGCCGATTGCAAGTGAAACAACGGGAATTATCAACGGCAAAATACATAGAAAATCAACGACGGGTTTAAAACGAATCGCCTTCAAGTTGAGCACCACCATAGTGGGCACCATAAGAATCAAATTTAGTGCACCTGAGAGGACTGCAAGTCGGAAGGAGTTGCTAAGTGCTGGCCAGAAGCCATCTTGTTGTAATAGCCAACCGTAATTAACGAATGAATGACCCTTCCCGCCAGGCTTTCTAAAACTAAATTCGGCGGCCGCTACCAGTGGTAAAAAGAAAATCATGGCCGCTAAAAATAAAGTGAATGTATTGACCGTGTATTTTCCTATTTTCATGACTGCCGCCATTTTGCAGCTGACTTCTGGGCCCAGATATATCCGATCATCGCAACGCCTGCAACCAAAATCATTCCTACCGCCAACGCGTCGCCGAGATTTGCTTGATCAGAAATAACATTGCCATCAACTAAAGTTCCAATAATGATGGGCACTAAGGGAACCGTGCCTACGGTGAGAGCACGGGCTGTTGCATAGGCAGAAAAGGCCCCAGCAAACAGCAGGAAGAATGATCCGATAAAAGACGGGGTTAAAATTGGAATTGCTACGCGGCGCCAATAGGTAAGAGTCGAAGCTCCTAAGTTAAGGCTTGCTTCAGACCACTCTTTGCGCAAGCCTAAAATTGCAGGCCGAAACACGATAATCATCAATGGCGTCATGAAGAAGGTATAAACAAGAACCACACCAGTAAATGAGAAGAGTGTAAATCGTCCTGCGTAAATATTCCATCCGCAGAATTTCAGAAACTTTGTCAAAAGGCCTTCAGCTCCAAATGCAGCAATATACATAAAAGCAAGCGGAACTCCGCCGGAGTTTGCAAAGACTGCTGAGATACTTTCAATAATTGATGTAATCCGTGAACTTGCGTTCTTGACTATGACGAGTGTGAAGTAGGCACCTAAAATTGAACTGATGACAGATGTGATGATGCTCAGCCGAATACTAGTTATAAACGCGTGTCGGTATGCACCCGAAATTAGAGGTGCATAATTTGAGAGCGACCACTGACCATTATTGTTATGAAGAGATTTAAGTGTGACTCCAACTATTGGCCATAATAGAAAATATCCAGTAAAAAGTAAGAAAGGAAGAAGTGGAAGCCATGAGTATTTTTTTATTCTCATGTCTCCCACTTCTTCCGATTTGATAATTTATTACTAATTAACTAACTGACTTACTAACTAACTAAGAGCTAAACCAATGAGATTAGAGGTTTGGCCACTGAGCCTTGAGCAGTTCCTTTGCAGCTGTCTGCTGATCAGGTGATGGCTGAACAACCGTTGCGCCAGCTGGAGTTTCAAATCCTGCTGGTGGGTTGATTGCTAGACCCTTTGTGCGCATAGCTTCTTCTGTGATTGGGTGAGCTGCACCTGAGATCCAGATGTTCTGTCCGCCACGGATTGAAGCGAATATCTTGCTACCAGACATTCCTTTTACAGATCCGAGGGTTGCAGTTACTTTGCCCTTGTTCTGTGAGTAAAGGAACTCAGTCCATAGGCGTGCTGCTGCTGGATGTGGAGCATTGAATGGAATTGCCATGATGTAAGGAGTTCCCTTGATGACGGCATCAGAAGGAATTACATACTTGATTGTCTTACCAATCTTTGCTGCAGAAGCGATCGCTCCTGGACCATTGAAGTCCCATGAGAATGAAACTTTGTAAGCACCCGCTGCGAGGTTCTGTCCGTTAGCAAGTACTGATACAAAGTTACCTGAAGCCTTAAGGCCCTTGAAGTAATCGATACCAGCTTGGATATTTGTTGCTGCTCCACCAGATGCTTGGTTAGCTGCGAATACTGACATGAGAGCTTCTTGAGCACCGGTTGGATCTCCACCAATTGCGACCTGACCCTTAAATGCTGGATCTTTCAAGTCAGCAAATGACTTTGGAGCCTTTGTAACTGAAGTGTCATACGCAAGTGCGATTTGACCGTAGTAGTCCCCAGCCCAACGTCCTGAAGCTTCCTTCCATTGTGCAGGAATATCATTCCAGGTTTGAACTTTGTAAGGTGCGAATAGGTTTACATTGTCTGCGCCATAAGTGATACCAACGTCAACTGCATCTGGAATCTTTGACTTAGGAGCTGTTTTTACTGTTTGAATTTCATACGCTGAAGATCCGTCTGGATTGTCATCAGTGATCTTAATACCAAAAGCCTTTGTGAAAAGATCCATCGCTTCGCCATAATTTGCCCAGTCGCGTGGAAGAGTAATTACATTGAGCTTACCTTCTTTTTGTGCTGCCTTAACAAGTGCATCCATTCCGCCACATGACTTTAGGTCAGTGCATTTGGAATAATCAATTGCTGCTGCTTGTGAGCTTGATACTGCTACTAAAGAAGTTACGGCCACGGTGGCTGCGATAACTCCTGTAAGAAAACGCTTGCGCATAAATCCCCCTTATGAGATTGGTAAGCGCAGTTAAGACTTTAAAGTTAACAATAAGGTTATATTCAAGGATTTATCTAGCGACAACTTGGTTAATAATTAGTGTTAAAACGAATTAAAGGTTAACAAGAGTTAACAGCTCAGTTGCGCTGCCAAGAATATGGGTTGCTCCTGCGGCTTTGAGTTGGCCTTCATCATGTGCGCCAGAGGTAACTCCGACAATATATCTGGCGCCAGCCAGTACGCCACTCTGCATATCCGAAGCAGTGTCGCCCACAACAATGACGTTGTTTGGCTCAATCTCTTCGTTTGAAAGATTGCGGTATAGATCAATTGAACGCATAATCATGTCTGGCGCAGGGCGACCAGCGGCTACTTCATCGGAGGCGACGCTAAGGTCAATTCTGTCTCTCCACTCGAGATCATTCAAAATCGCTGATAACAATTGACGCGGGAAGCCAGTCGTAATTGCAACGCCAATATTATTAGCTCGTAGAACCGCAAAAAGTTGTGAAATACCTTCAAATTCGGCTAATTCTCCATTTGATACGAGGGTGTTGTACTGCTCGATGAAGTTTTCATGCGTCTGTTCAGCAGCGCTTACATCACCGTTGCAAAGGTGCATAAATACATCCATCTTCCGTTGCCCCATTGTCTCTTCAACGTAGGCAATCATCTTTCCCAGCTCTTCAGAGTTTCGCTCAATACCCTGCTCAATCATTGCTTCAGTGAAGGCTTTAACGACTAGACCATCGTCGGTTGCTGTGGTTCCAGCAACATCGAACACAACGAGTTTTATGGTATCCATGAATTGATTGTCTCCTCTGCGATTGCCGGTGAAAGTGTGTTACCACGGCCTCCACCACCAGTAACTATGACAGCGCCAGGCGCAATTTCCTTGCGAAAATAAATATCGGAGCTAGTCGACTGGCTATAAACCCCACTCCAACGTTTTCCAATCTTGAATTCACGCCCAAAGATAGTGGTGATTACTTGGATTAAGTGCTCGTAAGGCTCCTCAAGAATTTCGTGTGAGAATGGTTCTTCGTAGATATGTGTATCACCTATAGTAAATGAACCATCGAATCGTGGTGCCAGTAGTAATTGCATGTGATGTTCGGAAGCAATCTTTGCTTGTGGCGGCAGCCTATCAAGTGAGCAATCTTTAAAGCCCGGGTAGTAACGCATGGAATCTGCATCAGCTACTGAATGCCCTAACTTGTCTTCGATAGGAATAGTCGCTCCCATTTGTAGAAAAACTTTACGGATCGGGGCCTCCACGAAATACTCTGAAAGAAATCCAGCATGTGCGGCGCCTGGACATAGAACTAAGTAGTCACCAGAAATAGTCTTACCAGTTACATCGCAAATATGGTTTCCACTTTCGCTGTGAGTGAAACTAGAGACATCAAAATTAGGCATCCATTCATAATTTTCGCTTAGCTGTAAATGTTCCCGGAGTCCGGATAACAATAGGTTTGGTTCGACTACAGCATCGGTCGTGCAGCGAAGAGCTCCTACATAGTGTCCAGCAAGAAGAGGTTCTAATTCTTGAACTTCGCGCTTGTGCAGAATTTCAAAGCCGCGTACGAGTGCATCTGGCATTGAAGCTGCTTCTTGCATAACCGAAAACTCTGCATCATTCTGTGCAACAGTGAGAGAGCCGTTCGCCCTAAATCCAATCGACGCCGTTGTTCCAATGTCTGCCCATAATTCTCGTGCCCGAATCGCCAGGTCCAATTCTTTCCCCGCTGCCCGGCCACTTACCCAAATGAGTCCGAAATTTCTCACCGACGCCGAACTCGGCACAGAATCACGCTCGACCTGAGTTACATGGAAGCCTGCTTTTAGGGCAAGGTAGGCGTGCATGGAGCCGATGATTCCGCCGCCAACTACGAGAATCCGCTTCATGGTATGAGATTTAACGCTCATTTTGTGAAGTACTGGTGCGCTGAGACTGCTTTTTAGGTGATGATTAGGTGAACACTTTATAACAAGAGACTGGGACACCGTGGAACCGCTGCTTACCGATGAATCAATCGACCAAACTGCTACAACTTCTGTGGAGCGCGCTCGTGACCTCATTGAATCTTCGGAGAAGCTGCGAACCCGAAATGAGAAAGCTAATCGGAAGCGTTTTGCCCGGCTATTCAAAGATCCAAAAGCTATCGAAGTCACTATTACCCTGACCGATGAGGTCATGCGCATTCACTCAATGCGCGAAGCGATTACTATTTTTAGCAATGCTGCAAGGAAAGCTTCCATTAAGGGATTTGGGCCCTTCAATGGGCTTGGATTGAAGCTCAGTAGATTTATTGCTGTTGGAGCACCTGGTGTAGTTATACGACTTGTTCATCAACGCGTTCGCGCATTATCGAAAGATCTCATCCTTCCAGCTGAACAAGATCGTCTCTCTAAACATATTGGAGCCCGGAAAGAAGAAGGTATTCGCCTTAACATCAACGTGCTTGGTGAAGCCGTACTGGGTCGAGCCGAAGCTGAAGAACGTTTCAAGCGACTTATTGAAATGATTCATCGTCCAGAAGTTGATTATATTTCAGTAAAGCTCTCGGCGGTTGTAGCACAGATAATCACAATCGATCATCAAGGTTCACTTGAAAAAGTATGCGAGAAGCTTCGTATAATTTATCGAGATGCCGACGCACATGGAACCTTCATTAACTTGGATATGGAAGAGTTTCGTGATTTAGCATTGACAGTCGATGCTTTTAAGCGCGTACTTTCTGAATCAGAATTTCTACATATTCATGCAGGTATTGTCTTGCAGGCATACTTACCTGAATCACACGAGGCATTCGCAGACCTTGTCGCATTTGCAGTGGAGCGAAACAAAGTAAAAAATGGAACGATAAAAATTCGATTAGTAAAAGGTGCTAATTTGGCAATGGAGCGGGCCGAAGGTGAACTACACGGCTATATCCCAGCTCCCTATGGATCAAAATCCGATGTTGATGCTAGTTATTCTCGCTTAATTGATGTTGCTCTTCGCCCAGAGCACGCACATGCTGTTCGTATCGGCATTGCCTCTCATAACCTATTCCACCTGACTTGGGCTCTAGAAGTTGCACGTACGCGAAATGTGTTACATCAATTAGATATCGAAATGCTTGAGGGTATGGCAAATGCCGAAGCACTTGCTATCACGCGCTTAGGTCACCAGGTACTTTTCTATACACCAGTAACTAATAAAGATGATTTTGCATCAGCAGTTGCTTATTTAGTACGTCGGTTAGATGAAAATACATCGGATGAGAATTACCTCAAAGCTGCCTTTGAAATTGGAAGTAACCTAAAGAAATTTACCGAGCAAAAGGAGCGCTTCCAGAAGTCAGTCGAGCAGCGCCATACTATTTCTACACTTTCTCGCCGTCATCAGCCAGACCCAGTGAGCTACTCAACTTTCCACAACCAAGCTTCAGGTGATCCAACGAATCCAAAATATATAAAAGCCATCTCAAATGAAATTGCTCGAGTTCGGTTACATGACATGGTGATTCCACTTGTTATAGATGGTAATGAAATCACTACCGAGGAATGCGTGGACGGAACAGACCCAGGTGATAATTCACAAGTCTGGTATTCATATTGCGTTGCAGATAAGAAATTGATTAATCAGGCAATTGCCGTCTCTCGCGCCGGACTTTCCTCGTGGAGCTCAAAGAGTGTTGCCGAACGTCGAGAAATACTTTTTAACGTTGCCAATGTGATGCAATCTCAGCGAGCTAGAACGATCGCCGTGATGTCGCGCGATGCCGGTAAGACTGTTTCAGAAAGCGATCCAGAAGTAAGTGAAGCAATTGATTTTGCCCGTTACTACGCCGAGCAAGGGGTGGATAACAGCGATTCAACAGCTATGGGAGTCGTTCTGGTTGTGCCACCGTGGAATTTTCCTTACGCAATTCCCGCAGGTGGGGTTTGCGCCGCGCTAGCTGCTGGTAATACCGTGATTTTGAAGCCTGCTCCCGAGACTGTGGCAACTGCTTGGTTGTTGGCACAGCAGTTGTGGGAAGGTGGAGTACCGAAGGATGCATTGCAGTTTGTTCCTACTCGAGATGATGACTGCGGCAAGCACCTAGTGATGCACGAAGGTATCGAAGCCCTGATTCTTACTGGCGCTTTTGATACAGCAAAGATGTTCGTTGGCTGGAAACCTGAGCTCAATCTATTGGCTGAAACTAGCGGTAAAAACTCATTAGTTATTTCTGCATGCGCAGATATCGACGCGGCAGTTAAAGATCTTGTGCAATCTGCATTTGGCCATGCTGGTCAAAAGTGCAGCGCCGCTTCCCTGGGAATTATCGTCGAAAGCATTTATAACGATCCATCATTTATCCGCCAGCTTGTTGATGATGTCACTACTCTCAAAGTGGGAGCAGGGTGGGACTTAAGTACGTCAGTCGGCGCAATCATTCGCCAACCAGAAGGAGCGTTGCTACGCGCACTCACAACTTTAGATGACGGTGAGTCATGGCTAGTAGAGCCACAACAACTCGATGATGCAGCGCAGCTGTGGAGCCCTGGCGTAAAAGTAGGAATCAAGCCTGGATCGTGGAGCCATCGCAACGAATGGTTTGGTCCAGTTCTGGGGTTGATGGTTGCGCCAGATTTAAAGAGTGCAATTGAATTGCAGAACGCAACGCAATTCGGATTAA
>CAILYP010000082.1:0-4726 GCA_903838475.1 uncultured Actinomycetes bacterium
ATAGCTGATAGGCCATAACCGACCAGGTTGAGTGTGCCTTTCATTGTGGTGCCTTTCTGTTGTTATTGCGTCGAGTGGTGCTTTGGGTTTTGTTCGTGTTAGTGCTCGTCTGACAGCGCGCCAGCAATGTAGAGCGCTGATAGAAGAGTAAAGATGTAAGCCTGTAAGCACTGAACCATGAATTCAAAGAATGTCATGACAATGCCGAGAGTAAATGAGAATGGAGCAACGAGCTTGAGCCCGATGACTCCCTTGATGAGGTGATCTCCACCCATAATGAAAACAAGAAGAAGTAGGTGGCCAGCAAACATATTTGCAAATAAACGAAGTGAAAGTGTCAGAGGTCGAACGAGGAAGAATGTTGCAATTTCAATTGGGGTTAGAAGAATATAGACAGCCTTTGGAACACCTGGCATGAAAGCGATGCCTTTAAGGTAATGGCCAAGGCCCTGCTTTTTTATTCCTACGTAATGGAAAGCAATGAATGGAAATGCTGCCAAAACATATGGGAACGAAACGTGCGACATCGCTGGAAATTGCAAAAGAGGGACAATTCCAAAGATGTTGTTGGTCAAAATGAAGGTAAAGAGGGAGAAGAGGAGGGGAACAAAACGCATGAATTCGGCGCCAATGATTTCCTTACCAAGATCATTGCGAACGAAGCCGTAGACCAATTCTCCTGCGAATTGCAGTTTTGAGGGAACAACCGCTGCTTTGCGAGATGAAAGAATGAAGAAAACTGAAATTAAAATAACAGATAGGAAAACTAAAAGAATCGGCTTAGTTGTGAATTCACTATTTCCAAATGCTGGAGGTAAGTTGAAGTCGGCGGTGCTAGGTGGGACAAATCCCCCCTCAAAAGCAAAAGCGCGCACACATACTCCTAAAAACTCCTATTAACTCCTGTTAACTCCCATGAACACCGATGAAGAGCTATGAAAAGCTATGAAGACTCTCGGTTATCCCTGGGAAACCCGGGTGAAGCGAACTGCAGGTAATTGGTAAGGCGGTTGAACCCTATTAGTTATTCGGGGAAAGTTGAAATCCGGCAGGCTGTGATGCCCGCTACTTGATAGGCGTTCTTTTTACTACTTTATCTTTGGCTCACGCTTTAGCTCACTCCTTGGCTCACTCTTTTACGAAGCGGAGCCAGACCAGGTAAAGCGAGGCCCCCATGCCGAGCAGGAAGCCCACCAGCATGAACCAGTGGTTTCTGTGCATAACCCAGTGGTCGATAGCCGCACCGATGCCACCCCAGACGAGGAGCCCAGAGAGCAGATATCCGAAGATTGACCACATGGCGCCTTCTTCGTTACTTCGTGCCATCGGTTCCTCCTGTTATTTGATCTGATTGCGGGTCTAAATTTGTGGGGCTAGTAAGCGAGGGCAATGGTAACCCCAAACGGAGATTTAGAAAGGCACGAATTTCTCCCCCGAGCCAGGCGGCAGTAATGGCCAAGGCCGTGAATGCAAAAGCTGGGCGATCCACCGTGGCAGGGGTCGTGGTCTTAGTGACGATGATGAGAAAAGCTCCCATGATTAAAACCTTGGCGAAATAAGAGAACATAGCCAGAGCCATCGTCGCGATTGGATCAAGATTTTTAGCCACTTTGTTGATGATGAGGTGGATCGAGAAAAAAATGATCACAGTTGCGCTCGCCATCAATGCGCCCCAGAAGCCAGATCTATGCCGGATTAAATCCGCGCCAGCAAGACAAATGATCGCGACAATCCCAGATGGGATGAGAGCGCCTCTCCACATATCATTTTCAGAATTATTGGAGATTTGGTTAGACATTTGCAAGCACCTGGTTCTTCCTTAAAGTATCGCTCATCATGGCAAGTGAAATTGAAAGCATGAATATCGCGACAACGCCCGCGATCCATAACGGAGCAAAGGCAGCAATTACTGTTGGGATTGCAAACATTGAAGTCCACGTATAAAGAATAAAAGTAGTTCTTCGGTGTGAGTTGCCCATCGAAAGTAATCGATGATGAAGATGTTCGCGATCTGCTTCAAATGGAGATCGTCCGGCACGCAATCTGCGAACAATTGCCATTCCTAAATCAATCAACGGAATAGCCAAGATTGTAAATGGAAGAACCAGTGGAAGGTAAGTACTTCGAGAGCTTGATTCTGAAATTGCATTTAAGTCAATCTGTCCTGTCAATGTAATCGCACTTGAGGCAAGTAGCAGCCCAAGTAACATAGCCCCCGAGTCCCCCATAAAGATTTTCGCTGGATGGAAATTGTGCGGCAGGAAGCCGATACAAATTCCAACTAAAACGGCAGTGATGAGTGATGGTGCGCCAGCACGGTTAAAGCCATTAACGACAGCCAGTATGTAAGAGAAAATAAAGAATGCCGTCCCACAAATTGCGACAATTCCAGTTGCTAAGCCATCCAAGCCATCGACAAAGTTAACGGCATTAATGACCAGCATGACAAAGACGACTGTAAGCACTTGGCCAATTGCTGGAGGTAGCGTGAAAATTCCATTTATGGGTAGCCAGAGAATTTGTACCCCGTGAAGTAGAAGTATTCCACCTGCGAGTGCTTGGCCAGCCGATTTAGTTATCGCATCTAGGTCAAAGCGATCGTCTAGTGCGCCAAGCAACATAATGAATGTTCCGGCCAAGAAAATTCCTTGTGCTTCGCGGCCAAAAGATTGACTAACCAACGGTAAGTGACTTACAACCAACATCGTCACCGACATCGAGGCCCACATAGCGATACCGCCCCATCGAGGGGTTGGGGATTTATGAATATCTCGTTCACGAATACTTACTAATGCACCAGATTGAATCGCAAAACGAGCGACCAAGGGAGTGATCAGAAAGCAAAGCGTTGCCGCAAAGCTAGCTGTTAAAAGATATTCGCGCATGAGTCTTTTAAATTATGAGTGGGGATAGACAGGAAATTGCGAGGTAAGAGCATGTACTTCAGACGCAATTGCTGCCGCTTTGGACTCATCTGCTCCATCTTTTATTGCACGTGCAATCAAAGAAGCAATCTGCTTCATTTGAGTAACGCCCATTCCTTGGGTAGTCGTAGCGGCGGTACCAACCCGAATTCCACTTGTTACGGCTGCCGTCTCTGGATCAAATGGAATTGAGTTTTTATTCAACGTAATTCCCGAAAGCCCACAACGCTCATCTGCAATCTTTCCATTTACGCCAGTCCCACGAATATCCATGAGTGCTAAATGCGTTTGTGTTCCGCCTGAAACGGCGCGCATTCCTTCGACTTCAAGTGCTGCGGCAAGTGCTTGCGCATTTTCAATAACTTTCTTGGCATACGTTTGATATGACGGCTGGGCAGCCTCTTTCAGAGCAATCGCTTTACCTGCTACGGCGCTCATAATTGGACCACCTTGCATACCTGGAAAAACAGCTTTATCAATTGCTGCGGCGTGTTCTGCTTTAGACAGAATCATTCCACCACGTGGGCCGCGAAGAACTTTATGAGTCGTAAATGACACTACATCTGCATATGGAACAGGAGATGGAATTGCTTTACCCGCGACAAGTCCAATGAAGTGAGCTGCATCTACCCACATGATTGCACCAACTTCATCGCAAATCTTGCGCACCGTTTCAAAGTCAATCAGACTTGGATATGCAGTAGCACCACTACAAATCATCTTTGGTTTATGTTGAATTGCTAAATCCCGGAGTTCGTCATAATCAATAAGTTCGTTATCTTGACGCACGCCATACGAAACTATGTTGTACCACTTACCTGAAAAGTTAACTTTTGCCCCATGCGTCAAGTGGCCACCGTGTGGAAGGGACATCGCAAGAACTGTGTCACCAGGATTTGTGAATGCCTTATACACAGCAACGTTTGCACTAGCACCTGAGTGAGGTTGCAAATTTGCATGGTCTGCTCCGAAGAGTGATTTCGCGCGATCGATTGCAATCGTCTCGACTTTATCGACCTCTTCGCAGCCACCGTAATAGCGCTTACCCGGATAACCTTCTGCGTATTTATTAGACAGAGTCGAACCAAGGGCAGCAAGAACTGCAGAGGAGGTGAAATTCTCACTGGCGATAAGCTGAAGGTTCTTCCGCTGACGATCAAGTTCGGTGAGAAGCAGCGCGGCAATATCTGGATCTTGCGCAGTGAGAGCCTCGAAATCTGGACCGTAGAAAGTTGAGTCGTTTGTCATGGCCCTAGAGTAGAGCAGGCCTAGAGCAGGGAGCGAGAAACACTGGCAACAACTTTTTGAAGCTCATCAAATGAGATATCCCCCTCACGGAGCATCTCCAATCCTGAGATGCCAGCTCGAATAATTGTTGACCTGGCGATGGAGTCAAGTGGACCTTCATCGACATAAATTCCAACCTCAGATGGAAGTGCGGGGACATAATTAATATTGGAGGTCGCTTCGCGGCCAGCGATGGAGGCTGATGCCACGGCGAGTGGTCCACTCTCTAGTAGTACCTGCGTTAAAAATTTATGCGAAGGTATTCGAAGTGCAAATTCATCAAGCGCTCCCCCGTCTCCCAAATCCCAACTCAGTCCTTGCTGAGGCCGCAGCAGAAGTGTGAGTTGACCAGGCCAATATTTTTCACCAATTACTTTTGCATCCCCATCAAAATTGCTGGCGACTCCCAAAACGGTCTTAAGTGAGCCAACAAAAACTTGGCATGCAGTACCAGGATTAACTTTGCGAATGGCATGGATTTTCTCCACTGCGGCAACATTAAATGCATCGACGGC
>CAILYP010000083.1:0-2334 GCA_903838475.1 uncultured Actinomycetes bacterium
AGGAATATGCTGGTAAGAATCTTTCTATCACTATTGTTACCGGCGCACTTGATGAGAAGTTAAATGAAAAGGGTTACATCGTTCCTGGCCTGGGCGATGCCGGCGATCGACTATATGGAGTCGTATAAATATGGCATCCACCAGTCCTGGTTATGGAATTACGATCCGCGTTGAAGGTCCACCGTCAGCGCAGCCGGTAGCAGAAGTAACAAATGCAATTACTGCAGCAGGTGCTTCGATTACTGCACTCGATGTTGTTGAATCTTATTTAGATCACGTTGTAATCGATGTTACTTGTGATGCGATTGATGCCGAGCATGCCGAACGAATTACGGCATCAATTGCAAGTCATCCCGAACTCAACGTTCGCAAGGTAAGTGACCGGACATTTCTTCTGCACCTGGGTGGAAAAATTGAAATTCAATCGAAGGTCCCTCTCAAAACTCGTGATGATCTATCGCGTGCCTATACACCAGGTGTTGCGCGAATTTCCCAAGCGATTGCCGCTGATCCTTCAGATGCTAGGCGCCTTACTATTAAACGAAATACTGTTGCAGTTGTAACAGATGGTTCTGCAGTCCTTGGCCTTGGAAATATTGGCCCAGCAGCCGCGTTGCCTGTTATGGAAGGTAAGGCTGCGCTCTTTAAACGCTTTGCAGATGTCGATGCCTGGCCGGTCTGTTTAGAGACCCAAGACGTTGACGAGATCGTACGAACTGTACAAATCATTGCTCCTGTTTACGGTGGCATAAACCTTGAAGATATTTCAGCTCCACGTTGCTTTGAAGTTGAACGCAGATTACGTGATCTCCTAGATATACCGGTATTTCATGATGACCAGCATGGAACTGCGATCGTAGTACTTGCCGCGCTAAAGAATGCGTTGAAATTTGTAAAGAAAGATTTATCAAAAGTTAAGATCGTTATTAGTGGTGCTGGTGCTGCTGGTACGGCAATAGCAAGGCTGCTTGTTGCAAGCGGTGCTTCAAACATAATTGGATTTGATAAAGATGGTCTGGTCTCAGACCACAAAGCCGGTGATGATGAAATGCGGACTTGGTTCGTAGATAATTGCGCGCCTAAGAACTTTAGCGGGGATATCTCTGCTGCAATGAACGGTGCCGATATCTTTATCGGAGTGAGTGCGCCAGATGTCTTAAGAGAAAACGATATTAAAGCCATGGCTCCTGGTGCGATTGTTTTTGCTCTTGCAAATCCAGACCCAGAAATTGATCCAGTAATTGCCCGAAAATATGCCGCAGTTGTTGCGACCGGGCGAAGTGATCAACCGAACCAGATAAACAATGTTCTGGCATTCCCAGGAATTTTCCGCGGGTTGCTCGATGGCCGAATAACAAAAATTACTGACGCAATGTTGGTTGCAGCAGCACAAGCAATTTCTTCATGTGTTACTGCAGAACAATTGAATGCTAACTTCATTGTCCCAAGCGTTTTTGATACTCAAGTAGTTACAAAGGTTGCTGAGGCGGTAAGAAGTATTGGGAAATCTAACGCTTAAACAACCTGGATTGACCACCAGCAATCACGCCAGAATAAGTAAGCAATTTTCCGATCACGAGATACCAAGTAACGTGTGTTCCTTTTGATGGTGAAATAACATCAATTAATAGCGAACCAAATAAGGTGCCACCAACACTAAATAAGGTAAAGGTGAGTACCCCGAGGTGTTGCACGATCGTTGCGCTGAATGCGATATAAATAACTCCGATTGTTCCACCCAGATAGATCCACCAAGGACCGCTTGGGAGCGGGGCGAATTTATCGCCCTTGATGAAATGCAGCACTATAAATAGTATGAAAAGTGCAGCGGTTCCATTAATAAAGTTCAGCAGTGAGGTCGCGAAGCTTTGATTTGAATGCTCGTTTATCTGACCATTTAGCGCTCGTTGTACCCCAACCATCACACCAGCCAGAGTTGCAAGTGCAACTGCCAAAACTGAGAAGGTTGCAACTGAAAGCCGATCCCAAACTGAAATTAATACTGCGACAACTGTAATTATTGCTGATGCCATACGCCGCTTTGAAATCAATTTTTTGCCGCCACCAGTAAATCCAATTCGATCAACAATTAAAGACATCGCAGTTTGTCCGGCAATAGATGCGACTGAATAAAGCGCAACACCAATTAGTGGAACTACGTGTGTTTGAAGCGCCACAAAACTGCCCCCTAGAACCCCAGCGAAAAGTCGCCATCTAGGTATTTTTTTTGCGGCTACCGCGATTCTTAAATTCTTTACTCCGTTTTTTATTGAAGGACTTACGAGCGCCGCGAGTGTGACAACAATTAGCCCAGAACCAAAGGAAATAAGTGCG
>CAILYP010000084.1:0-4358 GCA_903838475.1 uncultured Actinomycetes bacterium
CGTGTGCTCTTCCGATCTGGGGAGAGCAACTAGAATCTTACCTCAGTAATTACATCACCCGGGTGAACAATTGTGGTCAAAGAATGAACAACACACCATAGCGAATCTATATTCATCCGATTTGTCCGATTTGAATTATTTATTAGCGCTGGCGAAAGCAGAATAACTGGTCGAACCAGTGCCGTTTGAAGCAACCAATCTCGCCAGGCCACGCTCGCTAAAGTGCGCTCAGGCGTCAGGCCCTCGTATTTTGGAACCAAAACCACCCCATGAAGGCTCGCTTCAATGACTGGCAGCGTCGATCGCTCGTCATACACCTGGAAGTTTGTCACAAGTTTCTGCCACGACTCGAGAGTTGAAACTCGAAGTGAAGTATCAATCAGCACAATATTTTGCTCTATACAAATTTGAAGTAGCTGCGGACGGAATAATTCAAGATCACCTTCATGCATGGGTAAAAACGTATAAATATTTGAGGTGATACCCAATAAGTAGCGTGCCGCAGCTAGAGAAGAAATAACGCTCTTGGCTAACTCCTGACTAATTCCATCAATATCCATGACTACCGGATCCACTGCAACTAATTCAGGGCGCTGGACAAAATCTTTAAATTCTTTGACATTAAGCTTTGGATTAAATGAGCGTATCTTTTCGGCAACATAACTGTCGGCTGCAAGAACTAGATCAGAATCTTTGATCGAATCATGTATATCTAGAAAAGGAGTTGATTGCTCCTCCACAATCTCTAAATCCCACATGTGAGCGATTTCTAAAGCAGACTTTGGTATCGGAGTTTCTGGATTAGCTTCAACGCCAGAGCTGACAACTGTAATTTCAGGAAAAAACTTACGGATTGCAGCAGCTCCGATAATTGAACGTGCTTGATTATGTCGACATACAATGTGGATGGTGCCAGATGGATGCGCTGTCACTTAGCGGCCACATTTATCTATCACTGTAACTTTTTCTGGAAGCACAAGAGGTTGCACAACATTAGTCAGCGCCCCGCTGCCTCCCTTAAAAGTTGCCGTCAGATGTAGCGGTACTTCTGGCTTTAGCTCTACATTCATGGCCAACACAGGATGGCCTAATTCAGATCCGATGAAGCGTGTGGAATCTATCTCGGGGGCATTGACTGAATTAAGCAACGATGAATGACGAGGACCAAAGAACATCACCTCAACAGCAGTGCTATTTCCATCTCCATTAGGCTTATTCAAATCAAGCCTTCCGTTGACGTAAGCTGGAAGCACAAGGTCAGGCCGCGCAGTATTTTGAAGCACGACATCAACTTTAGTGGTTCGCTTTTCCCCACATGTTAAAGCCGTTAACGTCATCTGGCGCACAAGGTAATAATCCATCTTATTTCCGGCAATGTTATTAACGACCACGCGATATTGATTATCATTATTTGTGCTCAATGAGCCCGAAATGCTCGATAGTGCAATTTGATCCTGCTCGCTCTTATGCCCTGAATAAAAAAGGATGCGATTTTCAACAATAGAGCTCGATAACCCGTTTATCAAATCTTTACCTGAAACCTTGCCATTTTGTAACCGCGATAAGACACCGTCGATGATCAAAACCAAGTGTTGCTTGCGCGCAGCGTTATCACTCGAATAACGAATATAAGCATCCGACATTGTTGTTTGAGCAACATTAGCGGCCGTGATTTCTTCACCTTCGACTGTAATTGGCCCAGTAGCAACGAGAATTTGGCGCAGGACAAGTGGATCGAAAGTTATAACCCCATCAAGCACCTCTTTGTGTTGCAATTTCCAGAGCGTCAACCAAATCTTGGCGGCATAAGGAAAATGCGGAGAGAGATTAGAGTTTTGCCAAATAGCAGGATCATTGCCATACAGGTCGCGATATTCAGCAGGAACCTTGATTGGTAATTGAGAGCGCGATTCAAGTTCCAAATTTGAGCCAACGTGCAGCACTGATAACTTTCCGGCTTCCAAGCGAACAAGCGCGTATGACCCAATAATGCCGGCAACACCACGTGCTTCAGCCGGATTTTGGAAGGCAACTAAATATGTCCGTGGCCCTTCGCTACCAACAATGGTGGGCAACGCAGGCAACATAGGAAGTATCCGCTGCGCCACGATTGAAGTTGCCGAAGCCGTCTTGCGCACCTCAGCCAGCTTGGAATCAAAGGGCGAGAGCAAACCGCCAAGATGAAGTGTCGCTAGGTTAGTTAAAACACTTTGAATGTCAGGTGTCACCGTCGTGAGGATTGGAGCGCTGCGCTGAAGTAATTCCATATTAGTTAGCAGCCCTGGTGACCTCGCATCCGCAGCATCAAAGATCGGGCTAAGGCTTTTTACTATGACCGATGTAGAACGAAGAATATTTGCTTCATGTGAATACGTGGATGGTGAGCCGACTAGGAAAAAGATTGGCTTCCAAACCGGATTACCGGCTACTGCCGATAAAACATCTAATCGCCGTGAGAAATCCTTATAGTTTTCGGCAAACACTTTCGGATTTGTCTCCTGCGCAGAGCTTTGTAGGTGCCGCACCGAGGAAGCTACATTTTTTACTTGAACAGCCAGAAAGATTCCAAGAACGAGAAAAATCGTCGCGAAAATACCAAGGCCGTAGCCAAGATATCTTGCGCGAAATTTTGGTGCCCACTTAGGCATTAACGTCCCTACTCTGTCTGAGAGCTACTACTTTCTGGATCATTCTCTTTTCTAGGTTTATAGCCATCAGCGACATAAGAGCCGCCATACCCCTTACGCGAACGGTATCCGCCGTATCCATATCGTCGTCCATATCCGCCAGCATATTTATAACCGTAATCCCCAGCAACCTTATTGACTGGAACCTTATTCATAATCGCACCTAAGGTATTTCCACCAACAGCCACTATAGATTCGCGCACGCCTAAGAACTGACCAATTTTTGTTCTTCCAGTATTAATAACAATAAGTGTGCCATCAGCATTTGCGGCAACCACCATTGCATCGGATACCAAAAGGGCAGGTGGAGTATCAATAATCACGTAGTCATACTGACTGCGTGCATATTCGATTAACTTAGTGAAAATACGTGAATCCAAGAGTTCGGTGGGATTCGGTGGGGTTTTCCCGGATGTCAGCACATCAACATCAGTATCTGGAATGCTGGTTAGAATTTTTGTAAATTCTTCTCTCGAATCTAGCGAAATTTGGCCGCTCAGAATTTCTGACAGGCCAGCCGGCGTTCCTTTGACATTTAGATAGTTCAAAAACTTTGGCCGACGCATATCTGCTTCAATCAAAAGCGTCTTGAGCCCAGAGAAACCAAGTGAAATCGCAAGATTGAGAGAAGTAACTGTCTTACCCTCATTTGGTACTGCCGACGTAATACTGATTACTTTTGGTGGATTTTCAGCGCGAAGATATTGAAGGTTCGTACGCAACTTACGATGTGCTTCGGTCCGAGGTGCCCATTTGCTCAGATCAGAAATTAGCCTACTTTGCGCAAACTTTCCGTCATAAGGAATCGCCGCCAATAGCGGAGTTTCATCCAAATGGTCTTCATTCTTAATTGTGTTATCAAAAATCTGCCTAAGAATTGAAAGTCCAACGCCAAGACCAAAGCCCAGAATAATTCCGAGCAAAATGTTAATTGCTTTCTTTGGTGAAGCAGGACCCTTAGGCAACACAGCTGTCTTCACCATTGTAATTTTCACTGCTTGAGTAAGATCACCAGCAGCTGCAAGTTCAAGAGTATCTACAGTCTTTGAAAATTGGGCACCCACTGCGTTTGCAATATCAACAGCACGCTGCGCACTTGGATCTGAAACAGTTACGTCAATTAGCACCGTATCTAGCGGAGCCGATGACTTAATCTGCTTAGCTAGTTGCGTTGACGTCGTCTTTAAGCCAAGTTGAGCAATAACCGGATCGAGTGTTCCTGGGCCAGTAATAATTTGAGCGTATGACTTCACGCGTTGCTGAGAGAAGCTTGAGCCTTGAGCCAGCGCGGAAATATCCACAGCTGCAGCAGGGGTCGTTACGAAGAGTTGGATATTAGTTTCATAGAGAGGTGTTTGCGCGTAAGTAAACGCCGCCGCACTACCCACACCCAAAAGTAAGCAAATGAAAACAACTAAAAAGTTTCTTCTAAGTAGGCGGTAATAATCTCTGAGTTCCATTGATCCCTTTAAAAGCTATTATCGAATTCGACCACGTGCTGATGTAGATGGAAAAGTAACACAGGTTCCATTTTCAGAATCGATGTCAACTCTACCCTGCTAGGTGAATTATCGGATGACCATTCAATAGTTAAATAGTATCGTAATGTGTACATGTGAAAAGGTTTTGGGGGCTCATTCTGACGGCAGTTGGAACAGTCTTGGCCCTAGC
>CAILYP010000085.1:0-1608 GCA_903838475.1 uncultured Actinomycetes bacterium
CCGAAGTGGATGCTCGATCTTCGCCTAAAGGGCTTGGACTTATTCGCCAAGAAACCGATGCCTACTTGGGGTTCAGACTTGTCTGGAATCTTCTTTGACACAATTAAATATTTCGTTCGGTCAACCGAAAAGCAAGCAACAACTTGGGATGACCTGCCAGATGACATTAAGAATACGTACGATCGCCTCGGTATCCCGGAGGCAGAAAAGCAACGTTTGGTTTCTGGAGTAGCGGCGCAGTACGAATCTGAAGTTGTTTACCACTCGATCCGTGAGGATTTAGAAGCGCAAGGCGTCATATTCGTTGACACAGATACTGGCCTGCGCGAACACGAGGAGCTCTTCAAGGAGTATTTCGGAACTGTTATTCCAGTTGGCGATAATAAATTTGCCGCGCTAAATACTTCGGTTTGGTCAGGTGGATCCTTCATCTACATTCCAAAGGGCGTAAAGGTAGATATTCCATTGCAAGCATATTTCCGAATCAATACCGAAAATATGGGTCAGTTTGAACGTACCTTAATCATCGCTGATGAAGATTCCTATGTACATTATGT
Source organism: uncultured Actinomycetes bacterium (assembly GCA_903838475.1). Lineage (GTDB taxonomy): Bacteria > Actinomycetota > Actinomycetes > Nanopelagicales > Nanopelagicaceae > PALSA-747. The sequence goes on from CAILYP010000085.1 coordinate 558, forward strand.
AGAAGGTTGTACTGCTCCAATTTACTCATCAGATTCACTGCACTCCGCTGTAGTTGAAATCATTGTGAAAAAGGGAGCACGCGTGCGCTACACAACGATTCAAAATTGGTCGAACAACGTTTATAACCTAGTAACAAAGCGCGCAACCTGTGCCGAGGGTGCGACTATGGAGTGGATCGATGGAAACATCGGCTCCAAGGTAACCATGAAATATCCAGCAGTCTTTTTGATGGGTCCACATGCCAAGGGAGAAACTCTTTCTATTGCATTTGCGGGCGCCGGACAGCATCAAGATGCAGGTTCAAAGATGGTGCACGCGGCTCCTTACACATCTTCTACGATCATTTCAAAATCTGTAGCGCGTGGTGGTGGTCGAACTTCTTATCGCGGTCTGGTTCAGATTCAAGAAGGTGCGCACCATTCCAAATCAACAGTTAAATGTGATGCACTCTTGATAGATACTATTTCCAGGTCTGATACATATCCATATGTAGATATACGCGAAGATGACGTTTCGATGGGACACGAAGCCACAGTGTCTAAGGTGAGTGATGATCAATTGTTCTACTTGATGTCACGTGGATTAAAGGAAGATGAAGCAATGGCCATGATTGTTCGTGGCTTCATTGAACCAATCGCTCGCGAACTTCCAATGGAATATGCCCTGGAGCTAAATCGATTGATCGAAATGCAGATGGAAGGTGCAGTCGGTTAATGAGCACTTTAACAACTAATTATTTAGTTCCAACTGGTCGGGAAGAGGCGTGGCGTTTCACGCCCCTCAATCGACTTGCGGGACTTCTCGATTCAAATGTGGCATTAACCTCGACTAATTCCCTGGTAGCAAAATCGCTACCTGCGGGTGTTAGCAGCAAGTTGGTTGCCGCATTAGATCTAGCGCCAATGGCAACAACTCTTGACGCTGCGACAATTCGCGTGCGGGAAGCCGTTACCGAAGTTCTTGTATTAGATATTGCAAAAGACTCTGAAGTTTCAGAGCCTATTCATTTGAATCGCGTGACGATAGACGGCCAAGCCGAAGCGTCACGAC
>CAILYP010000086.1:0-8078 GCA_903838475.1 uncultured Actinomycetes bacterium
AAGGATTATGACGCAGTTGATGTTTTGATAATTCCGCCTTTTACAGATATTCGTTCGGTTCAAACCTTGATCGACGGCGATCGGTTACGTCTTGTTTACGGTGCGCAAGACTTGTCACCTGAAGTAAGTGGGGCCTTCACTGGCGATATATCTGGCTCAATGCTCAGTAAATTGGGTTGTTCATTTGTTTTAATTGGCCACTCAGAGCGCAGAGCCATTCATAACGAGAGTGATGAACTCGTAAACCGCAAAATCAAAGCGGCGCTGGCTAATGAAATAACTCCGCTGCTTTGTATAGGCGAGGAGCTAGAAATCCGCGAATCTGGTTCACATGTTGCTCATGTTCTAAATCAACTTAGAAATGCTCTTAAGGGTTTTCATAAGCCAGATCTAAAAAAGGTTGTATTTGCTTATGAACCGGTTTGGGCAATCGGTACTGGCAAAACTGCCACTCCAGCCGATGCACAGGAAGTTTGTTCTGCAATTCGCGTAGAGCTAGAAAAGATCGCTGGGGCAGATATCGCCCAAAGTGCCCGAATTCTTTACGGTGGTTCAGTGAAATCTTCAAACATAATCGAAATTATGGCCGAGGCCGACGTTGATGGCGTTCTCGTCGGAGGTGCAAGTTTGGATCCCGATGAATTCGCCCGCATCGCAAAATTTTATCGCTCTGTTACTGTTGCCCCGACTGCTCCCACCGCGAATTAGGCAAAGCGCCAGCGTAAATAACCAAAAATGGGAATATTCTGGGGCCAAACAGGTATCCTAGGGTTCTTGATCCAGCGCAATTAGCTCACAATAAGAACAATGGAAGAGATTAGGTTTATTGATCTCTAGAGGTAGGAGAAACAAGTGGTTTTAGGACTGTCGATTTTGTTAGTAATCACCAGCGTATTGATGGTGGTGTTAGTTCTCCTTCACAAAGGTAAGGGAAGTGGTCTCTCGGACTTATTCGGAGGCGGAATTTCCTCAACTTACGGCGGTAGTTCTGTTGTAGAACGAAATCTTGACCGGATCACAATCATTGTGGGCGGACTTTGGTTCGCGGGCGTTGTGGCACTTAGTTTGGTTCTAAAGAAGTAAATTAGTTTTAAGTTTGCCTTAATTTAACAGGGGAGTTCAAATGGGAAGTGCAATTCGTGGTAGTCGTGTTGGTGCCGGTCCTATGGGCGAGGCGGAACGTGGCGATGCGATCGCTCGTTTCCGAGTTTCATATTGGTGCGCGAATGGTCACGAAACTCGACCTTCTTTTGCCCAAGATGAAACGGTACAGATCCCAAATGTGTGGGATTGTCCACGTTGCGGGTATCCAGCTGGCCTAAATAAAGATAAACCACCACTACCAGTTAAAAATGAGCCTTACAAAACCCACTTGGCTTATGTAAAAGAACGTCGTACTGAAGCTGAATCTAAGAAGATTCTCGAGGATGCACTTTCGCGCCTGCGCGGCGAAGATTAATTCTTTCTAGAAACGACCATTTCCTTCAGCACATCAATCATTTTTTCGATTCCATTTGCGCGGTTCTTGAGATGGATTTGAAGGAATGGAAGTTCTCGACCTCGCAAAGCCTGGCCATCGCCGAGTGCTTGTGCCATCAGGAGAGTATGAAAATTAAAGTTTCTCCCAGGAATGGCTAATTCATTCAAATTATTTCCCGTGATCTGCAGGAAAGCGCCATTTTGCTGTCCACCTTTATGGAACTGGCCGGTTGAATGCAAGAATCTTGGACCCCAACCAAAGGTTGTTGGCCGGTTGGTCGCACGAGATATTAAATCTCTAGCGAGTAAAATTTTTAGATCTGCACTGCGATTCAAAAATGCCATGATTGCGTAATATCCGTTGGATTCACTGAGAAAGAGGCCGAGAGATTCTTTCAATGAAGATGCCGGCAGATCTGAAAATATTGCTAAATCGGCGTCCTCGAAAATCGGCTTCTCTTCTCCTCGATATTCGCCATTCCATTCGATAATTAGCCTTGATGTGCGCTCTTTAGCCTCGGTTACATTGGGCTGATTAAATGGATCAATTTGTAGCGCGCGCGCGAGAAGCGCGGTCACCCATTCCCAGAAAATAAATTGCTCTCCCAAAGTGCCTTTAACAACAATTTCGAAGTTATCCAGATTGGCAATATCAAATCCAACCAGTGGCAGTGATCTAGGTGACTTAGCATTTACAGAATCGATAACAACTGGAAGTCGGCCCTTGCCATCTTTCCCGGTGGATTCTGCAATTAGCTGTTCAATCCAATCTGATATTCCAGGTACTTGACTCTCGGTGTCGCAGAATCCAAAACACTGCTCAACTTGCTCAAATAACAAGGTTGCCATTTTTACAACTGTCGAATTCGAATCCTCAAAGGTTTTTCTAGCGGCATCAGCATCATCGAGCAAGACTGAGATATCTATTCCAAGTAAGGCCGCCGGCGTCAAACCAAAAGCGGATAGCGCGCTGTAACGACCACCCACATATGGATCGGCATTTATAACGCGCAGGCCAGTTTCTCTTGCACTTTTATCAAGTGGAGAATTTGGATCTGTGATTATGACCAGATGATCCTTAGGAACTAAATCGGCTTCCTGAAATAGTTTTGTAAAAAGGGCGAGGTGGGACGCTGTTTCAATAGTGGAGCCTGATTTGGAACCAACCACAACTACAGTATTAGCAAGCGATTGCGGAATTCCGGCCAGAATTTGATCTGGGTCAGTTGTATCTAAAACGGTCAGATGTTTACCGTAAGTTTTTGCCATTACCTCGGGAGCAAGGGATGAACCGCCCATTCCGCAGAGGATCACCTTTGTTAGGTCCTTGGATCGCGCGTATGCACTCAAGGCGTCAAGTTGTGGCAGCAAGTTACGCGAAGTTGCAGGCAAATCAATCCAGTTCAGTCTCGTCTTCGCTTCGTTTTCGGCACCAGATCCCCAAAGAGCAGCATCTTTTTTTGCCAATCGAACGGTAATCGCATTCAATTCTTGCGCGCAAGGTGAAGCGGGGTTGTATTTTTCAAGCAACTTGCCCGCAAGGGTAATCAATTGGCTACCGAAGCAACGTTCTGCAAAAGCTCTTTCCACGAGTGTTCAAATTTGGATAGAGCTTCATTTTCTAACTTTAAGTAAACTTCCGGGAGGTTGATCCCAATTTTACTTAGCGAGGCAAGAATTTCATGTGCTTGTCCATATTGCTGAGTGATCGTGTCACCACGAATGACGCCAGATTCCCGGACAATATCGAGCGTGGATTCTGGCATCGTGTTTGCAACCATTGGCGCTACAAGTTCTACGACATATTTTGTTGGGTCTTGGGATTTATCTTTAACCCCAGTTGACGCCCACAGTAGGCGTTGCATATTTGCGCCATGCTCCCTTAAAGCTTGGAACCTAGGGGAGTGAAAAGTGTTTGCGAAAGTTTGGTAGGCCGAATGTGCGATTGCTAGTGCTGCTTTACCGTGTAACAAATCGCCACCTTGGATTTTAGAGAGTTGTGCATCGATTTCAGTATCGATGCGACTAATAAAAAGGGCTGCTACCGAGTGGATCTTTGAAATATCTTCACCTGCTAGTAACCGTTGTTCCAGTCCCGCCAGATATGCATCCGCCACAGCACTATATCGCTCAACTGAAAATATCAAAGTAACATTAATGCTAATCCCATAACTTGTTAATTTAGTTATTGCCGCTAATCCTGGAATTGTTGCGGGAACTTTGATCATTAAATTCGGTCGATTTACGATTTTCGACAACTCCAAACCTCTTGCAACTGTTGCGTCAACATCCTGAGCGAGATCAGGTTCGACTTCTAAACTGACTTTGCCATCGATTCCACCCGATTTTTCATAGACTGCGCTAAATAAATCGCATGCGTTTCGGACATCATCTGTAGTTAACGAGGTCGTAATTTGGGCGATGGTCTGACCCGTTGCCGACAACTTCTTGATATCAGGGGCGTAGAGCGCTGATTTTGAAATTGCAGCCGCGAAGATGCTCGGATTTGTGGTGACGCCTACCACGGATGAATTTGATATGAGTTTTACTAATGTTCCGTTCTGGATTCGATCTCGAGATAGATCATCAAGCCAGATCGATACTCCAGCGCTTGATAAATCCTTGAGACTCATTTTGATTTTGCGATACTGCGCTTTGCAGCGGCTGCCACTGCTTCGGGAGTAAATCCAAATTCTTTAAATAGGTGTGAACCAGAGGCAGAGGAAGCAAAGTGCTCTACACTTATGATTTCACCGGTGGCACCAACAATTTCACGCCAACCCATACCAATACCAGCCTCGATCGATACTCTGGCAGTTACGGCTGCCGGTAAAACAGATTCTCGGTACGTGGGGCTTTGTTCGGCAAACCATTCTAAACAAGGCGCACTTACAACCTGGGCGCTAATTCCCTCAGCCTCGAGGATTTTTGCCCCAGCGATTGCCAGATGCACTTCCGATCCCGTGGCGATCAGGAGAACTTGGGCAGATGTTTTGGGAGGACAAATTACATATGCGCCCTTTGCAGTACCTTCAGCAGACCCACATATAGAACGGTCGACGACCGGAAGGTTCTGCCTTGAAAGCGCGAAGCCAATTGGTTTTCTGCGCTTTATTACTTCGCGCCAAGCTATTGCAGTTTCATTGGCATCTGCTGGGCGAATCATTGCAAAATTTGGTATTAAGCGTAGCGCTGCAATATGTTCGATTGGTTGGTGAGTTGGACCATCTTCACCTACACCGATCGAATCGTGAGTCCAAACGAAAGTTGATGGGATATCCATAAGCGCAGCGAGGCGAACTGCACCACGCATATAATCACTGAAAACTAAAAAAGTACCTGCAAAAGGTTTGGTTAAGCCATGAAGAGCGATTCCATTGACGATGGCGCCCATGGCATGTTCACGAATTCCGAAGTGGATGATTCGACCATATGGATTTGCGCCGGCCATCTCACTCGTTGCTGGCAAGAAAGAGCCGCCTCGTTCAATATTGGTGTTATTACTTCCGGCCAAGTCCGCTGAACCACCCCAAAATTCTGGTAGCACAGCAGCAATTGCATTTATAACCTTGCCTGAAGCAGCACGTGTCGCAATATCCTCTCCAGGTTTAAAAACCGGAATGGAACTTTCAAAGTCTTGTGGCAGAGTTTGGTTTTGTAGACGTTCTAGTAATTGAGCTTCTCTCGGATTGGCCTTCTGCCATATGGCAAATTTTGCTTCCCAATTTTCACGGATCTGGGATCCACGGCCTTGCACGGAGCGACAATGTGTCAAAACTTCATTTGGAACTACAAAATTTTGCTTCGGATCTAAGCCCATTAACAATTTTGTTGCTTCGATCTCAGCACTTCCCAAGGCCGATCCATGTGATGCCGCAGTTCCTCGCAGATTAGGCGCTGGCCACGCTATGACAGTTTTCAATCTAATAATTGTTGGGGCATCATTGAAGCCCTCAGCCTTAATCAGCGCGGTTTCAAGAGCGCTTTGATCAACATCACCATCGGATTTAATTCCAACTTCTATTACATGCCACCCGTATGCTTGGTACCTTGCTGAAACATCCTCGGTGAAGGCTAGGTGGGTGTCACCTTCAATTGAAATGCGATTGTCATCATAAATTAATTTAAGATTTCCTAATTTCTGTAATCCAGCGAGCGAAGAGGCTTCGCCACTCATACCTTCCTGCATGTCACCGTCAGATGCGATTACCCAAATATTGTGATCGAAAAGATCTGTCATGCCTTGTGGGTCAAATAAGCCCTTTTCATATCTTGCAGCCATTGCCATTCCGATTGCGCTGGAGATACCAGAACCAAGGGGCCCGGTAGTAATTTCTACTCCTACGGTATGTCCAAATTCTGGATGGCCAGGAGTTAGCGATCCGGCGGTGCGAAATTCTTGAAGATCCTTTAATTCCAAACCATAACCCGCCAAGAAAAGTTGGATGTAAAGGCTTAACGATGAATGGCCAGCAGACAGTACAAAGCGATCACGGCCCAACCATGTTGGATGGGTCGGATCATGTTTCATTATTCTTTGAAAAAGCGTGTAGGCAACCGGAGCAAGGGCCATAGCGGTTCCGGCATGGCCACCGCCTGCTTTCTGCACCGCATCCATGGCTAAGGCACGGCAGGTAGTTACCGCCTGGTCGTCTAATTGAGTCCAGGGTGCCAGTGTTTTAGTTGTCATTTAATTGCCCAATCTATATCGCGTTTAAAGTAGGACGTCCGGAAATATTTAGTTCCCATATTGCCAGCCAAACTAGAGTCGCACCAAGTATATGTGCACCAACGAGTAACTCAGGGAGTTTTGTAAAATATTGTAGATAACCGATGGCACCTTGCGCAAGGGCAACCCCGAGAAAGTGTGTTGCCTTTCGTTGTATCAATTTCTTAGCAACACCCGATTCGGATGCGCGAATAACCAATATTAAAGCGATTATCATCGAGATCAACAAGATAACTAAATCAGCATGTATCCAAGAAACAATCCGGGAATCGAAATGATAACGTTTTGCCGCGATATCTCCGGCGTGTGGTCCGGTTCCAGTCACGACCGTCCCCATCGCCAGCACAGCTATCCCAACGCCGACTAGAATTCTTATTAATAGCCGAGTTGTTTGCTTAATGAAAATTATGGGCTTACCCAATACCTTCGAACGTAGAGTTAGGGCACCGGCTATAAGGGGCAGGGACAATATGAAGTGCGCTGATACAGAAAGAGGATTCAACTTTGTAAGAACTGTTATTCCACCCAAAACTACTTGAGCTAGAAAACCAAGAAGTTGCAAAATAGCCAAATTCTTTAATCTCTTGTAATCAGCACGGCCTTTGAGTTTCTTAACGATATAAATCAGCGCGATTACAGCAAATATAAATATCAGCCATGCGATTAACCGATTTCCAAATTCGATCCAGGCGTGCAGCTGGCCTTGCGCTGGGTGCGCCAGCGGTTTGATGGATCCCTTTGTACATTCTGGCCAAGTTGGACAGCCCAAGCCCGAGCCGGTTAAGCGCACCGCCCCGCCGGTAACGACCAACGCACTTTGAAAGAGAAGCAAAGCGGTAAAAACCACTGTGGCGAGGGACATGCGTTAACTCTAGGGCTTGAGCCAGTTGCAGCGAGAAGAAGGCCACGCCTGATCGCTGGTGAGAATCACCATTGGCTCAGGTGGCGTATTGCCGGTAATTACGCAACAATACCGTTGTGAAAAAGATTGAGGATAAGACACGTGATCAGGTGGCCAAAGCCATCTTGGAAGGTGGTCCAGCGACTGCAGGCGCCTTGGCAAAGCGCTTGAAAATCACCCCAGCCGGAATCCGCAGGCACCTTGATTCACTAATTGCAGCTGGCGTATTAGTTGCTCGCGAACCTTATGTCACCAGCACCGACTCTCGTGGCCGTGGCCGGCCGTCAAAAGTTTTTGTTCTAACTGATACTGGGCGAGATAAATTTCTTCATTCTTATGATGATCTTGCAGTATCGGCACTTCGCTTTATGTCGCAATTTGGTAGCTCAGATTTGGTCTCAAATTTTGCCAAGGCTAGGGCGCAAGATCTCGCCACAAGAGCAAGCGACACAGTCTCAAAGGCTAAATCTTTAAGTGATAAAAGCGTAGCTCTTGCAAAATTCTTGAGTGAAGATGGTTATGCCGCAAACAATCATTCGCAGGGGATAGGTGAAGAACTTTGTCAAAATCACTGCCCAATAGCGCATGTTGCCGCTCAATTTCCAGAACTCTGTGACGCCGAAACCGAAGCGTTTTCTCAATTACTTGGAACCCACGTCCAGCGGTTAGCAACAATCGCGCATGGTGATGGTGTTTGCACGACATTTATTCCCAATTCAAAAAACCTAACCACTACTGGAAAGAGATCATCCAAATGACCGATCAAACAATTGCTCATCCAGAACTCGACGGAATCGGTACATATGAGTATGGCTGGTCTGATAAAAGTGATGTGGGTACGAACGCTCGCCGTGGTTTGAATGAAGAAGTTGTCCGGGACATTTCTTCAAAGAAGAGTGAGCCGAAGTGGATGCTCGATCTTCGCCTAAAGGGCTTGGACTTATTCGCCAAGAAACCGATGCCTACTTG
>CAILYP010000087.1:0-12103 GCA_903838475.1 uncultured Actinomycetes bacterium
AGCGACAGAAACTTCTCATCAACGAAAGGATTCAGTGAATCGGCAGGCACTACACCTCCGTTATGGATGAACGAATAATCTCCATAAACAAAAGGATGGGTATTACCTTCCTTGACGGCCAGTCCCGAAGTTGCCCATCGCAGATGTAGTAAGGCGCCATCACTTTTTAATTCACTTGTAATCTCTTTGAACCGTGCACTTTGGTCAGCCTGTGTTGGTTCAACGGCTAAGGAAACTTTGGCTTGGTGAGAATCCCCCGATGCAATTCCCCATCCATCACAATGTTTTTCAGAGAGCGCGGCAAACTCAGGGAAGGATGGTCCAGCCATGCCCTCGAGCGTCTGTTCTGATGAAGATACATAAGCCATCAAGCGACACATTTATAACTTCCCTCTATTGATCTATTTAATCTTGGGTATCGAAAAAGACATTCTTGGTTTCTGTAAATGCGTCTAGTGCATCTGGTCCAAGTTCGCGCCCAAGACCCGACTGTTTGTATCCTCCGAATGGAGTCCAATAACGAACAGATGAGTTTGAATTTACCGAGAGGTTTCCAGCTTCAACTGCGCGAGAGACTCGTACCGCGCGGCCGATATCTCGTGACCAAATCGAACCCGATAATCCAAATTCACTATCATTTGCAATTCGAATTGCATCGTCCTCGTCATTAAAGCGAATAACGGAGACAACAGGCCCAAAGATTTCTTCGCGATATGTTCTTTCTGAGACATCGCTAACTTCCAGAACAGTTGCTGGGAACCAATATCCAGGACCTTCCGGTGTACTTCCTTGGAAGGCCACTTTGGTATTTTCTGGTACGTAACCCCGAACAACTTCGAGTTGCTTGGCCGATACAAGTGGGCCCATTTCAGCAGTATCAAGGCTTGGATCTTCAACACGGAACTTCTTTACAGCGACTTCAAAATTTTCCATGAATGTGTCATAAACGGACGCTTGGACTAGTAGGCGTGAGCGAGCACAGCAATCTTGCCCGGCGTTATCAAATACAGCTCCTGGTGCATTTGCTGCAGCTTTCTCAACATCTGCATCAGCAAAAATAATATTGGCACTTTTGCCACCAAGTTCTAGTGTTAATCGCTTCACTTGATCGGCGCAGCCGCGCATGATTCCTTTTCCAACTGTTGTCGAACCAGTAAAAACGATCTTGCGAACTAGTGGATTTTGAACAAACCGCTCGCCTACAACGCTGCCCTTACCAGCAATAACATTGAAGACACCTTCAGGAATGCCTGCCTCCAGCGCAAGTTCACCTAGTCGAAGCGCAGTCATCGGGGTGACTTCGGCTGGCTTTAGTACAACGGTGTTGCCAGCGGCAAGCGCCGGCCCAAAACCCCATCCAGCAATTGGCATTGGAAAATTCCAAGGAACGATAATTCCAATAACGCCTAGCGGCTCTTTAAAAGTGATATCGATTCCATTTGGTACGGGAATCTGGCGACCAAAAAGTCTTTCAGGAGCTGCGCTGTAATAGTTAAGGACATCGCGTACGTTGCCGGCTTCCCAGCGAGCATTAGAAATAGTGTGACCAGAGTTGAGAACTTCGAGCTGAGCTAGCTCTTCATTGTGGCTATCAACTATCGCTGCAAATTTACGCAATAGTTTTGCTCGATCACCCGGATTAACTTTGCGCCACTGTTCAAAAGCCTTTGCAGCCTTAAGAATCACTGCATCCGTCATTGCTACGTCAGCGAGCGCAATTTCTGCAACAGGCTTTGTGGTAACTGGATTTATTACTGTAAAAGTACTCACATCATCACATCCGTTCGAAGCTACGAAAACGTTCCCAATCTGTTACGGCACGTGAGTAGGCATCGATTTCGGTGTCAGCCATATGCGCGTAGTGCTTTTGCACATCTGCCCCAAATGTATCGGTAACCCATTGGCTATTTACCCAAATATCACGCGCTTCCTTAAGTGATGTTGGCACGCGTTGGGTTTCAAGGGCATAAGCGTTACCAGTAAAGATTGGCTCAAGTACTGACTTCTTTTCAATGCCATCCATTCCGGCAGCAATCATTCCGGCTACGGCTAGATATGGATTGGCATCTCCGCCTGGAACGCGATTTTCTACGCGCAATCCAAGACCAGATCCGACTAAGCGAAGTGCGCACGTACGATTATCGCGCCCCCACTTAATTGCTGTAGGTGCGAAGGTGCCTGGCTGAAAGCGCTTGTAAGAATTGATGTTGGGTGCGAAAAGAAGTGAAAGCTCGCCAAGGTGGGCTTGAATTCCCGCCAAGTAATTTCGACCAAGCTCACTCATTCCATCACCAGCATCCCCGGCCATTACAGCGTTGCCGGCTTTATCTCTAAAGGAGAGGTGAATATGGCAAGAGCTGCCTTCCTTCTCGTTGAACTTAGCCATGAAGGTAAGGGAGCAACCTTGTTGCGAGGCAATCTCTTTTGCACCCATCTTATAAATCGAATGGTTATCACAGGTAGTGAGCGCATCGGCGTATCGGAATGCAATTTCGTGCTGTCCCAAATTGCACTCGCCTTTGACTGACTCAACAACCATGCCGGCGCCATCCATTCCAAGGCGAATGGCACGAAGTAATTTTTCTACTCGGGCTGTACCTGTAAGTGAATAGTCGACGTTGTATTGATTGGCTGGAACGAGATCTTTATATCCCTTATCCCACGCCTCTTCAAAAGTATCCTTAAAAACTATAAATTCTAATTCGGTTCCGCACATGGCAACCATGCCCGCTTTATCCAAACGATCGAGTTGCTTTTTTAGAATTGCGCGAGGCGATACCGAGATTGGATCTTTATGATGGTCAAGCAAATCTGCGACAACCATTGCAGTTCCATCGTGCCAAGGTAGATAGCGAAGCGTTTCTAAATCCACCGACATCGCCATATCGGCGTAGCCAGTCTCCCACGAGGAAACGTCGTATCCCTGCACAGTATTCATATCTATATCAACAGCTAAGAGGTAGTTACAGCCTTCCGTTCCGTGAGCCAAGGTGTCGGCTAAGAAGAAAGGTGCATGGATGCGCTTGCCTTGGAGTCGACCTTGCATATCCGTGACGCCTACTACTACGGTATCAATTTTTCCAGATTCGACATCTGCGCGTAACTGTTCGACGGAAAGCACTGTGGACCCCTTTATCTGGCATTTTCTGCATATTTTATAGATTTTATAATTGCCTCAGATTACTCTCTTGAGCGCAGAGCAACAATGGGAAAACTACTCTTAGGCTCAAATCCTGACAATTGGAATGTAATTTCACCCTTTGGTACTAGCAATTATGAGTGACTCACTGCACAATTCTTTCAGCAAATCTTTCACTGGAAGACCACCTAGAAAGGCTGGACATTACACAATGGTTAATTCGAATGATGCTGATGCTCGCAAACTTGCCGAGCTCGGCTACAAGCAAGAGTTTGATCGAAAGTGGAGTGGATTTCACAACTTTGCAATCTCCTTCTCGATTATCTCAATTCTCTCTGGTTGCTTTACAACCTTTGCTCAGGCCTGGAATAACGGCGGCCCAGTAGCAATTTCAGTTGGTTGGCCAATTATTGCCAGCCTAATCATGATCATTGGCCTAACCATGGCCGAGCTCGTCTCGGCGATGCCAACAGCGGGCGGTATCTATTACTGGGCCCTGAACTTAGGCAAGCCAATTCATGGCTGGCTTACAGGTTGGCTTAACCTTCTTGGTTTAGTCACCGTCACAGCAGGTGTTGATTACGGTTTTGCAAACTTCTTCACCTACGCAATGAGCAAGTACACCAGCGCCTTTGATCCAGGCAACCTTAAGACAATTTTCCTCGTGTTCTTCGTAACTATTCTTATTCACATCATGATGAACATCTGGGGTGCTACCTTCATTCATAAATTACAAGGTATCAACGTCTGGGTACACGTATTTGGTGTGGCTGCAATTATTTTGATCTTTGTTCTTATTCCTACACATCACCAGTCAGCGCAGTGGGTATTTACTCACCAGATTAATAACAGCGGATTCTCGCATCGCGCATTTTGGATCTATGTTCTGCCTCTTGGTTTCCTACTTACTCAGTACACAATCACGGGCTTTGATGCTTCGGCTCACGTCTCTGAAGAAACTGGTCAAGCAGGTAAAGCAGCGGCTCAAGGTCTTTGGAAGTCGATTGCGTATTCAGCTGTTGCTGGATGGATTCTTCTTCTCTCATTCCTCTTTGCAGCAAATGATGAAGCTGCTATCACCAAGGGTGGTGGAAGCGTTCTTGGACTCATTGACTCCTCCGTCAGTGGTGGCTGGGCAAAGATAATCATGATCATTACCTGCCTCGGTCAATTCTTCTGTGGAATGTCTTGCGTTACTGCTGGCTCACGCATGCTCTTCGCTTTCTCTCGTGACAGAGCTGTACCAGGACATAAGTACTGGACAAAGCTTGATGAAAATAAGAACCCTTCACATGCAGCATTTGGACTTGGAGCGGCGGCGATAATCGTCACAGTTCCAGCTCTTTGGTCAGCAGTAGCGTTCTTCGCTGTTACTTCAATGGCCGTCATTGGTCTATTCGGATCCTTCGCAATTCCAATTTATCTTCGCTGGCGCAAGGGTGATTCCTTTGTTCAAGGCGAGTGGAATTTAGGCAAGAAGTGGAAATGGATGGCTCCAATTGCTGTCCTTGAAATCGTAATCATTTCAATTTACTTCATAATGCCAACAACACCTGCTGGTGTCTGGTGGGGTAAGGGATTTGATATCAAGGCAGCTAACTACACACCTGTTGGTTTCTTGATCGTCATCGGTGGCGCACTTCTATGGTGGGCACTTGGCGCAAAGAATCACTTCAAGGGTGCAGTTCGTACTCTCGACTAGAACGACTAATACGACTCATATCTAGAAAAAGTAAGTGGAGCCGCTGCGCATTGTGCGTGGCGGCTCTACTGTTTATATACACTGTCAGGTAACAGATCAAGTGAGGATTTATCATGAGAGTCGAAAACAAAGTTGCGATAGTGACCGGAGCGGGCTCAGGTATCGGTGAGGCAAGCGCTATACGCCTTGCTGAAGAGGGCGCGAAAGTAATTTGTGCTGACATAAATGGACCTGCTGCGCAAGCAACCGCGCAGAGCATTCGGGAAGCCGGTGGAAGCGCTCGCGGTGTCACAATTGATATCTCTGACTTTCAACAATGCGATTCTGTTGTAGCGGACACAATCAAAGAGTTTGGAACTGTCGATATCCTGGTCAATAATGCAGGCGTAAATCTGCCAGGCGTCTTCCATGAAGTATCTAACGAAACAATCGATCGCACGCTTTCGGTAAATGTAAAAGGTGCAATGTATTTAACAAGAGCAGTTCTGCCCGCAATGCTCAAACAGGGCAGCGGCTCTATTGTGAATATGTCTAGCGTGAATGGACTTGTTTCCGAACCATTCCTCAGTGTGTACTCGGCATCAAAGGGTGCAATTGTGATGTTCACTCGTGGAATAGCTTTAGATTATGCAAAAACAGGAGTTCGCTGCAACGCAATTTGTCCGGGTTGGGTTGATACTCCCATTAATCACGCACACGCAAAGATGCTTGGTGGTCTAGACCACGTGTACCAAACGATTGATTCATTTCAACCAATTGGTCGCCCCGGTACTCCCCGTGAGATTGCAAATCTAGTGCTCTTCTTGGCTTCAGATGAATCATCATTCATGACTGGATCCATAGTTTCAGCAGATGGTGGCATGACTGCGCAATAGAAACGCACTAGAAACTAGTTTTGAATCAGAGTTCCCCAGCCCTGTATGACGGGCTTCCAGACGCGAATAAGTTCGGCTTCTGCACTGCGCACTTCATCTTCAACCGAGCTTTTCCCAGACTCAAGAAATGCATTATCTGCATCTTGCTCCCAAAGTTGAATGATAGAACTATCCACTTCTGGGTGAAATTGAGTTGCATACGTTTTCTTACCGATACGAAAAACTTGATTAGGACAAAGCGCACTCGATGCCAGTGTGACTGCGCCGATTGGAAGTTGAGTTACTTGATCTTCGTGCCACTGTGTAACAAGTACTTCACTGGCTACATTGAAGATTGGATCACTCTTCGCAGCTTCGTTAGGTGAAATTGAATAGATACCTATCTCGCCTATTGGGGCCCTAGAAACTTTGCCACCAAGTGCCTCAGCCAATAATTGGGCGCCAAGGCAAATTGCAAAAATTGGAATGTCTCTGGCGACTGCGTCAGCCAACAGTTGGCGCTCGTCAGCCAACCAAGGTGCAATATGATCGTCGAGTGCACCCATAGATCCACCCAGCGGAATGATTGCATGAATTGAATTAGGTACCGTTGATGGAACTTTTTCACCGTCGAAAGCCTTAATAACAACTAATTCAAAACCAATTTCTTCTAGCCATTGCCCAACTAAATGTGGCGGATCAGTACGATCATTTTGAATGGCAAGGATTTTCATAATAGGGAAATTCTAAGGGGTGGCAGTCAGCTCCGTCCAAAGTGGCTTTTCGAGTGTCCATGCGAAAGTTGCTGTTAGATGTCCGCCATCCACATAAATGACGTATTTGCCAGAGAGTGGTGAGCACGGATTAGTTGAACAAATCCAAGGAGTCGGATCTACCCAGGTAATACCCTCGATGGTTGCCACGTGATGCTCTTCGGCTAACCAGTTTGGTGAAACTGCTTTCGCATAGGGAGTTGCGCAGGCTTCAATGCTATCTAAGTGAGTTTGTAAACATGTAGCGGAATTAACCGTTGAGACTGGTGTATCAGATAGGTATATTTAGGTTTCCATAAATACACGATGACTCGGATTTACTCATATCCTGCTGGGCATGTCATCGGTCTTTATATGGCTTTGGGCGATCAGCGGAAATATTGGATAGTGAAGGTGTTACGTTTGCCGGAACTGGTTCGTCAACTAAGGACGGAAGTGCAACTAGCGAAGTAGAAGGCAAAGTAGGCGCCTCCGTGACTTGCGAGTCATCCGCCAGGGTTACCTGCTGAGAAAAAACAGAAAAAGGTGTCGCGAGAACAGTTGCAACCACCAACCCAATCGCAATCCTGCGCTTCATAATTCAGATTCTGTCAGTAATTGAGCATTAAGACGAGGTAGAAAATGCTGTGAATTCACCTCTAGACAATTCACCTCTAGAATATGGGTATGGATCTCCAGAAAGTCATCCTCTTCTATGGCTTCACGCCCATAGCAGAACCGCTGGCACTCAAAATGTGGCAGCAAAACTTATGTGAGAACTTAAACTTAAAAGGGCGAATTTTGATTTCAGAGAATGGAATCAATGGCACTTTAGGTGGCGATATGGATAAATTGCGGAAATATATCCGTCAAACGCGGCTCTATCCTGGTTTTAAGAAAATTGATTTTAAGTGGTCGCAAGGTACGGGAACTGAATTCCCTCGTCTGAGCGTTCGAGTGAAAAAAGAGCTCGTGGCATTTGCTAGCCCTACTGAAATTAAAGTTGATGAAAATGGCATCATTAATGGTGGAAAGCACTTACGCCCTGAAGAAGTGAACGCGCTCGTTGAAGAACGCGGCGATGAAGTCGTCTTCTTTGATGGTCGAAATGCCTTTGAATCAAAAATTGGAAAATTTAGAGGTGCGATAGTTCCTGACGTTGAGACTTCCCACGACTTTGTCGGAGAAATCGAATCTGGGAAATACGATCATCTCAAGGATAAGCCGATCGTCACTTATTGCACGGGCGGCATTCGCTGTGAGATTCTTTCAGCAGTGATGGTGAACCGCGGATTCAAAGAGGTCTATCAAATTAAGGGCGGCATCGTTCGCTACGGTGAAAAGTATGGCAATGACGGACTATGGGATGGTTCGCTATATATATTTGATAATCGGATGGTTCAGGATTTCAGTGTTAATCCTGAAATTATTGGTGAATGTGAAAATTGTGGCGGTAAGACCAAGCTTTTCAGGAATTGCGCTAACCAGGCTTGCCATAAATTAATTTTGCTCTGTGATGACTGCACTGCTGATCAATCTAATACTCAGTGTGGGCACGATCTAAGTCAGAAATATGACAGAGAGTTTGTAGGCTAAAGTGACGACACAACATCCATTTGATTTAATTAAAGTTGAGCGCGAACTCAACGATGAACAACGAGCCATTCAAGCCGTTACTCGCCAATACGTTAATGATCGAATCAAGCCAGATATCGCGCAATGGTTTGAAAGTGGTGAACTACCTGCTCGCGAGTTGGCGCTAGAACTTGGATCTATCGGATTACTTGGGATGCACCTGCAGGGTTATGGGTGCGCAGGCACAGATGCCACATCATATGGTCTAGCTAACATGGAATTAGAAGCAGGAGATTCTGGAATACGCTCTTTGGTATCCGTTCAAGGATCACTAGCAATGTTTGCTATTCATGAGTATGGCTCAGAGGAGCAGAAACAAGAATGGCTTCCACGTATGGCTAAAGGCCAAGTGATAGGTTGCTTTGGGCTTACTGAAGCTGATTTTGGTTCAAACCCAAGCGGGATGCTGACGAACGCAAAACGCGATGGCGATGATTGGATTCTCAATGGCACAAAGATGTGGATTACAAATGGAACAGTTGCAGATGTAGCCGTCATTTGGGCCCAAACTGAAGAAGGTATTCGCGGCTTTGTAGTTGCAACAAGTACACCAGGATTTAAGGCAAATCTAATTAAACACAAACTATCGCTGCGGGCTTCATTAACTGCCGAACTAGTTTTCGACAATGTGCGACTTCCAGATAGCGCACGATTGCCGCTTGCAACCAGCCTTCGCGCACCATTGATGTGCTTGGCCGAGGCTCGCTTCGGGATTATCTTTGGAACAGTCGGCGCTGCTCGAGATTCATTTGAAACAGCCCTGGCTTATGCCGCTACACGCGAACAATTTGATGGTCCAATTGCCAAGCACCAGTTGACTCAAGGCAAACTCTCGACAATGGCAACCGACCTCTCGACAGCAATGTTATTGGCCCTACATATTGGAAAATTAAAAGACGCAAATGAAGTTACTGCTGAGCAAATTAGTATGGGTAAATTCAACAATGCAAACACCGCTTTAGAAATTGCGCGAAGCTGCCGTTCCATACTCGGAGGAGCAGGAATTACTACCGAATATTCAATATTCCGACATATGGTTAATCTTGAATCAGTTCTCACATATGAGGGAACCCACGAGATTCATCAATTAGTTATTGGTCAAGCACTTACTGGAATTTCTTCGTTCCGTTAATCATCCTGCCCAAGTGAGGGTGGGGCTGATCTGTATTCCACGGGCGTTACTGAAAAATTAATTGGATTTGCAATCGTCTTACTTCCATCAATATCGATGATTGGGTTTAATCCAAGTTTTACTGCTGTTTCAATGGCGCCCTTAATCGAATTGATTGGTCCGGCCGGCACCCCAGCAGCCATTAATTCTGCACTAGCCGTAGCAACAGTTCTTGAGGAAAGTGCTTGTGCAATTAACGTGTGTAGCACTTCTCTATTTTTTACTCTCTCGGTATTAGTTGAAAAACGAATATCTGGTTGTAAGCCCAGAATATTTACCAGCGCAGAAAATTGCTTATCATTACCAACTGCAATGATCAGATGCCCATCTTTTGCCGCGAAAGATTCATACGGCGCAATGCTTGGATGAGCATTTCCAAGAGCTACTGGCACTATCCCGGCGCCAGCGTACGCAGTCGTTTGATTTACCATTGCAGATAAAGCAGAACTCATCAGATTAATCTCAATCTTTTGGCCCAAGCCTGTTTTATCACGGTGATGGAGCGCGGTTGTAATTGCTAGCGCAGAATGTAACCCAGCAATAACATCGACCAATGCCACGCCTACTTTCGTAGGATGCGCTGAATCTTCACCAGTGATACTCATAAGTCCACTCATGCCTTGGACTAATAAGTCATATCCAGGTAATTGACGCGCGTTCTCGTGAGTGCCGAATCCTGATATTGAAAGGTAAATAAGTGAAGGATTTTCTTTCGCTAACTCTTCATAACCAAAACCAAATTCTTCCATCGTTCCAGGAGCGAAATTCTCAATTACAATAGAACTTTTTCTAATGATCTCACGTGCTTTGTTAATACCTTCTTGTGTATGAAGGTCGGCGGTTATTCCAGATTTGTTGCGATTAATGGATTGAAAGTAGGTAGATATTCCATCGGCATCAAATGGTGGACCCCATGAGCGAGTGTCATCGCCAGTGTTGGGTCGCTCAATTTTAATTACTTCTGCGCCGAAATCTGCCAACATCATCGTGGCATAAGGGCCAGCTAGTACTCGCGAGAAATCAGCGATGATTAAATCAGAAAGCGCGCCCACCTCTTAAACCTAGCAAGTACTAGGCCTCTGAGGCGAGCGCGCGCTCTTAACTACCTTTATTTCTTCTTGTTCCCCGGAGCCAATTGGTAAACGACCGCTCCAATTATGGCCAACACGGCAATAACCATCAAAGTAACCCAATCTAGATTGAAGAGGGCGCCTCGTGGGCTAGAAAGACCTGTCGGAGCCACCAAATTAATAAACATGATGACTAGATATGCCAGGGCCACAATGTTGATCATCATGCCCTTGCTGCCAAGTGTGTAATGACCCGTAGCTGTCCATCCGCGACGGCGAGCGATTAGCGCACCAAGAACTGTCAGCAAGAAAGCCAAGTAAATACCACTTACGCCGAATGAAACTAGCGACGTTAGGGCAGAAACGTGAGCTGGATAAGTCATAAAGAGAATCTTTATGTCTTTGCTTGGCGTGACATTTACAAGCAATGTGAAGATCAAAGGAACGAGCGCACCAACGAGCAGAGCGTTTACTGGTGTGTGGAAGCGAGTTGATACCTTTGAAAGCATGGATGATGCAGGTGTGGCGCCATCACGGGCATATGAATAGAGCATGCGTGAGCTTGCGCCTAGAATTGATGATCCACATGAGAAAAATGCGAAAATCACCGCAAGCAACAAGATATCTTTTAGCGCCTTTGAGTGAATTGCAGATTGCAGAATAAATGGAATTCCACCATCAAATGAAGTAGCCAATTTATAGCTCTTCGGATCATTTGGAATTGCAAGCAAGAGGGCAGCAACCAATACAAATGATGTAACGGCTCCAGCAACAAGTGCCTGACGCATCGCGCGAGGAACTTGACGTGAAGCGTTTACTGTTTCTTCAGCCACGTCACCAGCAGATTCAAATCCGTAGAAAATAAATGCAGGTGCCATTACAGCAATAAGCGCTGCACCTAACCACCAATGACCCCCGAAGCCAACGCCAAGTGAGTTAGTTGCGACATTTTCAGCACCTTGGGTTGTAAAGAGGAAACCAAATCCGTGGTGGAATCCTGCAGCAGCAAGAATCAGTGCGATTCCAATGGTGCCAAAGATTTCAACATAAGAGCCGATAGAAGCAACTCGTCCCATCATTTTTGCGCCAGTAACATTCAAGAATGTCTGAACCGCAAGCAGTATGAGAGTAAGCATTAGGATTGTCGAATGCTTTGATGGATCTAGTGTCATCTTGAACCAGTCATTCAAAAGCCCGGCGAGATAAGGAACTACGCCAGTATCGACCGCTGCAACTGTTACTAGAAGTGCGACTGAATAGAACCAGCCGACCCACCATCCATATTTCTTACCGACCGAATTTTTAGCATACTGATACAACGCCCCTGATACCGGGTAATGGCTACCTAGCTCGGCAAAGATCATTGCGACAAAATACATTCCAATTACTGGAACAAGCATGAGCCAGATATAGCGAGGTCCGCCGCTTCCAGCACCAAGAACAAAGAGCGAATAAATACCCACCATTGGTGAGAGATATGTGAATGCAACGCTGAAGCTATCGAACTTACTCAGAACTCGAGAAAGTTCTTGGCGATATCCAAGAGCACCTAAACGGCTCTCTTCGGCGGTATTAGATTGATGGTCTGTCACGATATACATCCTTTCGACATTGAAATAGATGAGTAATAGATGAGTCCTAGATAACTGCTAGATAACTGCTAGATAACTGCTAGATAACTGCTAGATAAGTAATGGTCGAGCAATTCGGTGAATCTAAAGAAAAGGATGAGCCAAAAAGCCGGGAAAATAAAGCACCAAATGAGTTAAATCGGCTTTAT
>CAILYP010000088.1:0-4210 GCA_903838475.1 uncultured Actinomycetes bacterium
GACACCCATTGAAATCCAACACTGCGCCACTTGCCCACTCGCTATCCAGTGAGGCGAGAAAGTAAACGGCTTTGGCTAATTCTTCGGGACGGGCGAAAGGGGTACAGCCTCCAACTGAGCCTGCCATTTAGAACTTAAAACAGGCAGCTATGTTTTAAGGGTTCGGTTGCGCGTATGAGCAGTTCCAACTCTTCAAGCAAGGCATCATGTTTGGCGAATTCGGTGCGTTGTAAAAATCGGTGGGAAATTCTACTTTGATGGCGCTCTTTGGATATGGAGCCCCAGTGAAAGCAAAGGACCGCTGCATAACTGGAACGCTCCATTTATTTCCTACTGAGCTGATCGATAAACCCATTAGAACCCCTGAATTTCCAGCAAGTCTCTTAGAACCAGGTAAACCTGCTATCGGATACTTCTTGATAAGGGTCGACATGATTGCAACAGATGGGACCATCACACCATCGATGGTGCAATTAGCAAGGTCTTTGCAGTGCAAAGCAAGAAAAGAGGCTCCACGATTACTCAATTGATTTTTCATCAAATATTGCGGTTTACCCCAAACTCCGTCAACTTGCGAAATGAAGTAAGGCTTAATGCCAAGATACTCGCCAAAGGCAATCTTCTTTTGAGACTGGGCCGCACTCCCTGTGTTTCCAATAATGTTGCAATTTCCATGAGAAGAGCACCAGATATCTCCGTTGAAATAGAAGTTCTTTGGACTTTGATACATAAGGGTCGAAAGTTGAGATATTAGCTCTGGTTTTTGCCACACTCCAGCAACTTCACTGACTAAAAAGGTGGAGTCAGTCAATGGCTTAGCTAGATCAAAGTCATTCGTAATGTTGGTGTTCTGTCCACCTACATTAAACTTAACGATACCTTCGCAATTTCCTACGCTCATGCAATACAAGCCTTCGGCATGAGACTCGGGGTAGAGGGTATCAACTTGAGGGATGTTGGCCAGGTCTTGCGAAACATCAAATCTAATCGCATTATTAAATTTACCGTTTTCTCCGTCATAGACAGTGATTACCTGTTGCCCCAATGTTTCTCGTTCATCTGATCCGCCCTTAATCGCTGAGCACACGCTGGGTTTGGGACATGAGTAGCTGACCCGATAAAAATCTCCAGGAATTTTCTGTGTGTCAGCCTGAGCGCCGATTGGAAGAAAAGCAAGCAGAAGGGTCGAGAGTGTTAGTAGCGAAAGTTTTTTCATGCCCGCTACTTTACACCGCGTGGTTAGGCATGTCGTATTGTCAGGATCAATTCATAAGGACTGAGTTACCAGTTGTACTTTCTGTTTCTTGGAATTTATAACTAAACAGCGCTATCACTTCACATCCGCAAATACGAAGCTCCATTGAAATCCAACACTGCGCCACTGGCCCACTCGCTATCTGGTGAGGCGAGGAAGTAAACGGCTTTTGCTAATTCTTCGGGACGGGCGACGCGGTTGAATGGACTTTGTGCGCGAATGCCATCACCTTCGGGGCCATCGAGTAGGTGTTCTGCCATTTCCGTTTCGACAAAACCTGGTGCAAGAGTTGTAACGGCAATGTGCATGGGGGCTAGTGCTTTTGCAATTGATTGACCGAAGGCAACGATTGCTGCTTTTGATGCACCGTAGGCGGGACTGAGGGGTTCACCGCGGAAGGCTCCACGTGATCCGATGTTGACGATGCGAGATGTTCCATTTTTTGGCATGTGTTGGAGAGCGCACCACGTTACATTCGCAGCTCCGATTAAATTAATTCCAATTGTGTCTGACCAAGCCTTTTGCCACTCTTCATAGGTTGTACCTTCAATGGGATGATCGAAGAAGACTCCGGCGTTATTTATTAAGACATCGATTTTGCCAAATTGTTGGGCGACGTGATCCACCATGGTTTTGATTGCTGCGGGGTCGCGTAGGTCGGCTTGCGAAATAATGTGTCCGCTACCTTCGAGTGAATCAGCGACGGCCTGAGCATCTTGTGTGGATGAAACGTAATGCACGGCGATACGGTCACCGGCTGCTGCGAAATGGCGGGCGATTGCAGCTCCGATACCTCGGGAGCCGCCAGTTATCAGTACGGTGCGATTAGCCACGGGGATACTTTATGGCGTGAAGCGGAATTGTGGTGAGGTTTAAAGAATTGTGATGCTTAGCGTGTAAGTCTTTGAGAAATTCGCAGAATCTTTAACCGTAAGCGTGTAATTCTTTGCCGTTGCTGCAGTGGTGGCGGTGGAGGCGGAAATCAGCCCAGTTACTGGGTCCATGGTTATTCCTGTTGGCAGTTTTGAAATGGTATATGTATAAGGCGGGTATCCACCGGTCACACTCTGAGCCACCGTACTTGTTGCCGCTACTCCATGAGTGAAACTAATCGAGGAGGAAGAAAGCGAAGTAGAGAGAGCGGCTTTAACGTTGATGGTGAAAGCTAGGCCTGTTACAGAGCCGCCTCCTGCCGCAGTGACAGTTATTGTCTCGCTAAGCGGAGTTACAAGGGCCGCTGTTGGTGTTCCACCGATCGCTCCAGTAGTTGTACTGAAAGTAAGTCCATTTGTCAGCGTTGGAGAAATTGAATAGGTATATGCGCCGGTGCCGCCTGTTGCCGTAACAGGCGTTGCGTTGGCCTTAGTGCCAGCTAGCAAGTTCACGGTTGCAGTTGCGACAGTAGCCGAAAGTGGAGGCAATGGAGCGGCAGCTGAGTAACAGCCACTTAATACGGGATCCCAATTCTGTTGAATGAGGTAATTCGCACTACCAATTGTTACGTTAGCTTCGCCGGCACCACTTGGTGTGGTTGTGCCGAAAACCCATGCGCACTTATCTGCGTTTTCATTTCCTGCACTATCAAACCAGGCGTTAAGTTGTGGATCAGAGACAGCTTCAACGAGTTCATGTGCGGTGACGCTGGCCATTGCATCGGCTGGTCCGTTGCCATTTGGTGATGAAGTTTGTGCCGCGCATCCAGTCATGTACTTATTTGGATTGCCGACAAAAGAGTACTGAACTACAGGGGCAGTGCCTGTTGTTGGTGTGAAATAACCGTGATAACCACAGAAGCTGGTACCGAAACCAGAAACAGTGACTGATGGATCAGTAAAGACAAAATAGAGGCCAGCAGGATCTGCTGCGAAAGTGCCTGCTCGAATGACGTTGTCAACAATCATCTGCGTTGACGGTGCAGCGACAGTTAGTGATTTATTGTTCGAGATAGCTGCGGTTGTTGGCGCAGAGAGAGTGATGGATTTTGCGACCGAGTTAACTGCGGTAATGACAGTGGAGGCGGCAATACCGGTTCCAGAAACTGCTCGTCCGACAGTCAGACCTGTTGTTGAGGTCAGAGTGATCGATGTTGCAGCTTTTAGGGTTGAACCACTGGTGGTAAAGCGTGATGAAGCGCCTTCCAATGAAGTTCCATAGGTACTTGAATCAACAAATGTGCAGTTACTTGGACCCGTAGGGTAATTAACAACGTTCGTAACGTAGTTTGGGGTTGTTCCAGAGAGTGAATAATATCGAGTGTTTGTTGAGTACCAAGGTGAAGTACCAATTGCACGCAACATCGGATTTAGAACCGCTGCATCACCCGTTGGAGTTGGGGCGCACGCGCTTCCATGAGCGGCGCTAGATCCATACCAAATTGTGTAAATATTTACTGAAGTCAAAACTGGGTTTGGACTGCGATAAGTGATTGTCCCAGCAATCGGGGCGTGTGAAGTGACAGCGCGGTTGCGTACCGGCATCTTTTCAATTCCACTTGTTGGGCGATTAGTTACGCCATTTTCATACTGAAATTCTCTTACGTTATTTGAAGCTGAAGCTGACTGATATGAATGGTCAAGGGTCGCAACTTCGGCACCGACTGGAATTGGTTCAGAGGAACCTGAGTCTGCGCGAGAGATTGTTGTGTAAGAGGTCAGGGAAAGAGCAGCGACTGTGAGCGCGCTCAAAATTCTCTTCTGTTGCTTGTTCAATTCATCTCCTGGGGTCGGATAGCTCAACTCTTGGGCCTAAGAGTAAGTTAGTTTGGCTCGTGATTCAATTTAACTGGTGAGTTGAACCCTATGAATTGGCTGAGCGTTTTAATCTATCTCGAATTGCCGCTGCCAAGCCATCTCCACCAGGCTGGAGAACGACAACGACTTCTAGACCTTGGGTATCGGCACTTCGAAGGGCGGCGTAGAGATCGCGGGCATAGCCTTCGATGGTTCGCGGGGATGC
>CAILYP010000089.1:0-17826 GCA_903838475.1 uncultured Actinomycetes bacterium
GATTGCAGTTGATGCCGCTTCGCAGGCATACCGCGAAGGTGTTGGAGTGACTGTGATTGATCCGCGCTGGGTCAAGCCACTGCCTCGTTCACTTGCAACCATGGCTCAACGTTATAAATCAGTGGTTGTTATCGAGGATGGAATTAAGCACGGCGGTATAGCCAGTTCGATTTCTGAACTTTTTGTAGCAGAGAATTTAAATATTCCTGTTCACTCTATCGGCGTTCCACTTGAATTCATCGAGCATAGTAAGCGACAAGAAATATTGAGCGATCTTGGAATTACAGTTCAAAATATTGCGCGATCATTAGTTGGCTGGAGTAGCTCGGCTTCCTCTGGTTCATCCCCTTCGTCTGCGGCCTCTTCTTCTAGCCTCAATTCACTTGAGGAAGGGAAGCAACGCCCGGCGGATGAAAACGCTGGCCTGTAACTTCCTCACTAATTCCAGTTCGGTCAAGATACGGCAGAATTCCACCCAGATGCATCGGCCAACCCGAACCAAGTAACATGCAGATATCGATTTCACTAGGTGTTGCAACCACACCTTCATCTAGCATCATGCGAGCTTCGTGAGCAAGGGCTTTTAACGCACGCAAGCGAACTTCCTCGGCTGTTGAAGGTGTAGATCCCTTTTCCAATAAAGCTAGCGCATCTGGATTAGCGACCTGAGTACCGTCTGAATTCTTTACGTAAAATGTTCGAATTCCTTTTTCCACAAAACGTTGCATGGTTGGTGAGATTCGGTAACGTTCACCTAAATTGTGATGCAAAGTTTGTGCAACATGCAGAGCAACACCTGGGCCAACTAATCCTAGAAGTTCAAGTGAGGTCATAGGAAGCCCCAGTGGCTTCATTGCAACGTCAGCTACTTCGTAGGGAGTTCCTTCATCAATCGCATCTGTTATTTCGCCCATAAACCGGGTGAGTAAACGATTTACAACAAAAGCTGGTGCATCTTTAACGATAACCATAGTTTTCTTTAACTCGCGGCCAACTGAAACTGCCGTTGCTGTAGTTGCATCATCTGTATGAGTAGTGCGTGCAACTTCCAATAAAGGCATGATGGCGACTGGATTGAAAAAGTGAAAGCCAATAACTCGCTCAGGATTTTTTAGGCCACTAGCCATCTTTTCAACTGAGAGAGATGAGGTGTTGGTCGCCAGGATGCACTCAGCTGAGACGATGCTTTCTAGTTCTGTGAAAAGTTGTTGTTTAAGAGTTAGCTCTTCAAAGATTGCTTCAATGACAAAATCGCAATCTGAATAGATGCTCTTTGATGTAGAACCGCTTATGAGTGTGAGTAGGCGAGCAGCACCTTCAGCGCTCATTCGCTTCTTCTCAACAAGTTTGGCAATCTCAGCCTGAATGTAGGTGATTCCTTTATCTACTCGCTCTTGATCTAGGTCAGTGATGACGACTGGAACTTTAAGATTTCGAAGAAAAATGAGCGCGAGCTGGGAAGCCATTAACCCTGCGCCAACTATGCCGACTTTTGTCACTTTGCGAGCTAAGGCAGGTTTAGGCGCACCCTCAACTTTTTTGCGCTTCTTTTGCATAAGATTAAATGCATATAGGGAGGCGCGAAGTTCATCACTCATTGTCAGATCTGCAAGTGCTTGATCTTCGGCATCAAACCCAGCGCTTAATGTATTGGTCCGGGCATCCTTGATGAGCGCTAGCGCCTTGGTAGGTGATGCTAATTGCGCCCCACCATATTTTTTATTCATCGCATTTCGTCCGATTTCTAAAGCCGAATCCCATGCACTTGTATCTGCCAAGTGATCTTTACGTTCTATGACGTGATTTCCAGAGAGAATGCGAGCTACGAAGGTAGCTGATTTCTCAAGAAAGTCTGCTGGCTCAAAAACTGCATCGACAACGCCAAGTTCTAGGGCATCTTTGGATTTCATCATGGTGTTGTTATTGAGGGCGTTGAGCATGATTACTTGAACAGCATTTGCTGGACCAATTAATTTAGGAAGTATTGTGGCACCGCCCCATCCGGGTACAAGTCCAAGAAAAACTTCAGGCAATCCTGTGAGCGCAGTGGAAGCCAAAGTTCGATATTGGCAATGTAACCCAACTTCTAAGCCACCACCCAGAGCTAGTCCATTAATGAATGCAAAAGTTGGCTTTGTGCTCTCGCCTAGGCGACGAAAAACATCATGGCCAAGTTTGCCGATAGCAACTGCTTGCTCGCGGCTACTTAGCATTGAAAATGCTGAAAGATCCGCTCCTGCTGCAAAAATAAAAGGTTTTCCGGTGATTGCGATCGCACTTGCGTTGCTGGCAAGTGCGGAAGAGATTGCCTCATTTAACTTATTGAGAGATGCTGGCCCAAAAGTATTTGGACGAGTGTGATCCATTGCGTTATCTAAGGTAATGAGGGCAAGAGAACCATCAAAACCAAATGGCTTTAAATCTACTTCCCGAAGGTGGGCTTCTGTGATGACTTCATCGGGATTGGTGATGTTAATCATTTCTATTTTCTCCCTTAAGCCTTCATGGTTGTTGCAGCTAAATTTTGGAAATGAGGGTTTTCCCAAATTATCGTTCCACCCATTCCAAGGCCGATGCACATGGTTGTTATTCCGTAGCGAACCTCTGGATGTAATTCAAAACCTCTGGCTAAGTTAATTGCTAAGCGAATTCCAGATGATGCGAGGGGGTGCCCTACGGCAATCGCACCGCCATGAATATTCACACGAGAATCATCTTCATTAATTCCAAAATGATCTAAAAATGCGAGAACCTGCACTGCAAATGCTTCATTAATTTCAAATAGCCCTATATCTTCTATTTTCAAACCAGCCTTCTCAAGTGCTTTGATGGTGCTTGGGACTGGGCCGAACCCCATAATTTCTGGAGCAACGCCAGCGAATGCAAAAGAAATCATTCGAGCCTTGATGGGTAATCCCAACTCTTTAGCTTTGCCAGCACTTGCAATGATTGCAGCAGTCGCCCCATCATTTATCCCCGATGAATTTCCTGCAGTAACTCGGCCGGCAGGTCTAAACGGTGTTTTCAATCCAGCCAGACCTTCTAAAGTCGTTGTTGGGCGAGGTGGCTCATCAACTGTTGCAATTCCATAACCCAGTTCGGCACTTCGCACAGCCACTGGAATGAGATCGCGTTGGATTTCATTTTTTTGATAGGCAGCTGCTGTTTTCATTTGTGATGCTAACGCGTATTTATCTGCGCGCACCTTGGTAATGCCTGGAAATTTATCGTGAAGCCTTTCAGCCGTAGAGCCCATCGCAAGTGCATCTTGATCAACAAGTTTCTCTGCTAAGTAGCGAGGATTGGGATCCATGCCATCGCCAATTGGGTGATTGCCCATATGCTCAACGCCACCTGCTATAGCAATCTCATAGGCTCCAGCAGCAATGGCTCCAGCAAGTGTTGTCATAGATGTCATCGCGCCAGCACACCAGCGGTCAACTGAGTATCCAGGAACGGTATTTGGTATTCCTGCAAGCAAAGAAGCGCTTCGACCAATATTCATACCTTGATCTCCACTTTGAGTTGCTGCAGCAATTGCGACATCATCAATGAGCTCGGGTGAAAGTTGTTGGTTGCGTTCTAGAAGTCCGCGTAGTACACGAACCATGATGTCATCGGCTCGTGTGTTTACGTAGAGACCACCAGATTTTCCGAAGGGGGAGCGGACGGCGTCAACGAGAACCGGCTGGCTCTCGCCAAGTGACTGCATATGTGATCGTGACATGTAAACACCTTCCATCGGACGTGATGAAAGGTTACTCGTCGGTAGGTAAAAAGGGAATTACTTAGAAACTGGCGTTTTGACTCGCAGCGAGTGTGTAAAAGGCTTTAAGGTGAGGAAGAGATAGGCGGCAACAGCAATCCAATTAAGCGCAGCTCCTCGAGGTAGAGTGCCAAAAGATTGCAAATCCATCAAACCCTTATGCAGAACGCTACTGGCCACAACTATGAGGGCAATTCCACTATACATAAAAAACTTATTGAGGTTGAGTCGAAGCGATTTCTTATAAATCATCGCTCCTAGAGTTATTGAAAATGCTAGACCTGCGATGAGACCGATAGTGGGCGCTGAATTTGAACCAACAGTTTTAAAGCTGGCATAAAGAAAGAGGGCAGTTTCAAGTCCTTCACGGGCCACGCTAAAAAAAGCTGTTGAGATCAGGCCAAAAGTTCCTAGCGCGATTGCTTGATCCATCTTTGAGTGCAGTTCTTTGCTGATATTGCGCGCTGTTTTCTTCATCCAAAAAACCATCCAGGTCACAAGGGTTACGGCGGTAATTGACGTAACTCCAGCGAACAGCTCTTCTGCAGATGGAGTGAGTTCGTGAGAAGTGAAGGAAAGGAAGGCTCCAAAGCCAAGGCTCAGTAGCACAGCTAGCGCAACCCCAGCCCAGATTGAAGGAAGTGCCTTGCGGCGGCCAGTTTTAGCCACGTAGGCAAGGAGAATTCCAACTATCAGGGAGGCTTCAAGGCCCTCGCGAATTGCGATTAAGAAGGTGTTCAACACGGCAATAGCCTATGGCTCACGCCTCGAATTACGCAACTTTTATGTTGCGAAATTCATCACTATCTGAGCATCACTGAAAATGCTGGGTTATTCGATGACCATCGGTTCCGCCTCATCGCCTTCAGGAACGGCTGAGATGAGCGGGGTAATCTCCCTGAGCGGCCCAACCAGTAGCTCTGCCAATTGAGTCACTTGCCATGGGCGAGCTGAAGCTTCGAGCAAGGTGGATTGAATGTAAGAGGCCAAATCGGTATCCGAAACACTTGGTGGGTTATGCCAAGCAAGTTTACGAAGCGCATCAGGGGAGATGAGGTTCTCGGGCGGAAGATCTAACTCTTGCGCTCGCTCAAGTACTGCCGCACGCGCGTGAGTCAATCGAGCATGGCCGAGTGGATTTCGATCTTTCCACAGTTTAGGAGGGGGTAGAGAAGTTGAGGGAGTTCGAAGTTCTGGAAGTTCCTTTGGGGCCAGGGCCAAGGCATGTCGAATCTGATAAAACCAATCAGTCAATGGCAGATTCTGTAGCCGAGATCTCTTAGTTAAGACTCGGCGCATTTCTTCTAACGTGGCTGGCTTGGCAACTGCTGTTGCGACGAGAGCCTCATCATTAAATACGCGACCAGGTGCGATATCAATTTTGGCGGCGTATTCATCTCTGGCTTCCCATAAAGCTTTGATAATCGCTAACGTCCTACGATCACGGACTTTGTGCATTCCAGATGTTCTGCGCCATGGATCTTTGCGTGGAGTTTTGGTGACTCCAGGAGCATGGTTTGCCAATATTTGTTTAAAGTCTTCTTGCGCCCAAGACAACTTATTTTTCTCAACAAGCAGTTGATGTACTTCATCCCGTAAATCAATAAGTACATCCACATCCAGTGCTGCATAGACGAGCCATTCAGGATTCAGCGGACGCTTAGACCAATCGACTGCGCTATGTTCTTTCGCAAGTGAAAGTCCAAGCATTGATTCAGCCAACGGGCCTAATCCAACGCGTGGACAACCTGCAATTCGCGCTCCAAGTTCTGTATCAAAGAGAATTTTTGGATACAGGCCAAGTTCTGTTAAGCACGGTAAATCTTGAGTACTTGCATGGATAATCCATTCTTGATCTGAAAATGTCTCGTCCATCTTCTTCCATAATTCTGGCGCGTTTGCTGAAATAGGATCAATTAGATGCAGGCCACCATTGCGACGAAAAATTTGGATGAGGTATGCGCGTTGACTGTATTTATAGCCAGATGCCCGCTCAGCATCAATTGCAATTGGTCCGCTACCTTTTGCAAGCTGCGCAATTACTTCTGCCAGTTCTTCATTTGTGCTGACCAAATCGGGCATGCCATGACGTGGAGTCAGGAGTGGTTCAGTAATTAATTCTTCACCCGGAGTAGGCGTTTGCGCTTCGCTCATCTGTGTTTATTTTCTATGAGGAGAGAGCTGCGTAACTCCGTCCGGAATTGGCTCAAGAGCTGCTGAGAGCCCCAGTAAATCAAGCCATGCTCGGACATGGTTAGCAATTCCAGAACCAGATGTTGGAGTCCACGATGCGCGAACTTCCATCTCGGAATCATCCTCGCGACCTTCTAGCATTCCATATGAGACTGAAGCTACTCGAGTAACTGTTCCACTAGGAGCTTCATACTGGCAATCATATTTTTTGAGCGCTTCAACAAGCCAACTCCATCCGACATCAGAGAGCATGGGATCTGCGGCCATCGACAAATCAATTGCTGCGCGAACAAATGTGACGCAGCGGTATTCACCCGACCAGCCTTCTTGCCCCTTGGGATCGTGCAAAAGTACAAATCGACCAGTAGCGGCATCTTCCAGAACGTCGGCAGTTAGCGCAATCGAGAATGGTGCAAGTTTTTGAGGGGCTGGTACTTCTTCTACCAAGATTTCGGCCCTGGGAGTTATCGCTCGAATCTCAGCGATAATCTGGTCAAAGGGAATCTGAAGTTGAGCCACGATTGAATAATAAATTGCCAGGCCTGCTAAATGGCTTAGGCGCGACTCGTGTGACCTATAACCTTTACCAATGTTGCCGATGCTCTCCTCGTTTTCTCCTATTCCATTGAGTGCCATCTCTGCTTTAGCTTCTAGTCTTTTATTTGGCACCAGCGACTATATCGGTGGGCATTTGGCCAAGAAGTACAAGGTTCTTGCAGTAACGGGAGCCATTCTATTTGTTGGATTTATGGTGGGTGTTCTGATGCTCCTATTAACTCATACCTGGATTGCGCCCTCACTTTCTTGGAGCGGATATTTTTTACCAGGTGTGTTTGCTGGGCTGATTGGTTTCGCTGGCCTCAATGCATTCTTCGCTGGATTGGCAACGGGACGCATGGGAGTAGTTTCACCAATCTCTTCACTTGCTGTAATTGTTCCAGTTATTTACTCACTCATTAATGGAGAGCGCCCGAGCCATCTGGCAATAGCAGGAATGATTATTGCCGTACTAGGTGCTTTCTTTGGAAGTGGTCCAGAGATTAAAGGCGGATTGAGCGTTAAGCCACTTGTCTTTGCAGCAACGTCGGCAATATGTTTTGGAACGAGTGCACTTTTCTTGACCATTGGCGCGAAGACCAACGTCTTAATGACATCACTTACGATGCGCCTGCCAAGTGTGATCATAATCGGATTACTTGCTTTGCGATTTAAATCAACTGGAGGATTCACTAGTAAAAGTTGGCGTTGGCTTATTCTTGCTGGATTTGGCGACTTCCTTGCAAATGTGACTCTTGGGGAAGCGTCAACGATGGGCTTAGTTTCTTCGGCGGTTGTGCTTGCTTCACTCTACCCAGTTATCACATCACTTCTTGCATTTAAATTTTCACATGAGCGACTTCATAAGATTCAATACATAGGAATTATTTTCGCAGTAACTGGTGTTTCACTTATCTCCTTGGGTTAACTCAGATCTAAGTGCTTAGAGGCTTCTAGATTTGAAGATTTGGAAAATATCTGAGCCAACTTCTTCGTGTGCGACTTCAATATAACCTCGGGTCAACTCTTCAAGATCTAAACAATTTTCACCCGATTCAATGTCCGCTCTGGTGAGATGAAATTCATCGATAAGTTTCGAGCGTAAACCTTGAGAAATTATCGATGGTCCAGCTTCAATGAGAATGCATCCACTTAAGACCGTTAACGCTTCCTCAAGGGAAAGATTCACAGCCCGAGCTTGCGTATTTGTTGCAATCGATAGCGGTAGTTCGCCCTGAGTCAAGACAACAAGAGGAACGGGGGTTTTGGCGTACGGTTCATGGCGAGCAGTATTTCCGCCGATGAGAATGACATCTGCGCGTTTTCTAAGTTCATGGAATCTCGCCCTATCTTCTTGGGAACTAAGGCCAGATGAACGTGAATGAATTGTTGTGCAGCCGTCTCGTCCAACAACCATATTGGCCAGCACGATTTTCTGATTATTCGTATTGGGCTGCTTCATACCTACACGCTACCGAAAGCCCTCCCTTTGGCCTCGAATTTGACTGTCAGTGCTCGGGTCTAGCCTCTAGACATGATCATCGACTGTAACTCATGCAAAATGCGCGACCTTGCCTGCGGGGATTGCGTTGTCTCATTCTTACTTGAAAGCCCCCCTTCAGAAATTAAGGGCGAGCACCTGAGCGCAATCGGATTCTTGGCAGAGAAGGGTTTGGTACCTCCTTTGAGGTTCACGAGCTAATTCACAGGTAATTCGCACGCTCAAAGCCTTGGCAAAGTTTGGCCAGTTACGCACAGGTGGTTACCCTTTCCAGATGAAGTTTCGTGGCAGAGCTCTTATGACCCTCACGGCCGGCAGCATGTCAGTGGCTCTCGTGTTGGCGATTACCGCGCTTCCAGCCTCACCAGCGTTTGCCGCTCCCTCGCTAGCTCAAGTACAAGGCCAGGTTCGAGCGTTGCAAGAAGATGCGGCAGCAGCAGCCGAGCAAGCCCAACAAGCCCAAGTTGAATTTAATAAGTTAAGTAAGCAATTGGCCTCAGTCCAACAACAAGCTGCTCAACAGGCAGGAAATCTCACGGCGCTCAAGCGCTCACTCGGGGCAATCGCTGCCGAGCAATATAAATCCGGTGGTATGAGTCAGAGCATGGAATTGCTCTTCTCTTCCAACCCAACTCTTTTCCTCTCCGCCGCAGGCTCTTTGGAAACAATAACGAAGAAAAAAACTGCTCAGCTTCGTAAATTCACATTAGCTAAACAACGACTTACTGCTACCTCCCTTACGGTCAACGACAAAATTTCACTTGCTGCTGCTGCAAAGGCGCGTTATGTGAAGCAGCTGGCTTCAGCAAATGAGAAACTCAAGCAGACACAGACTATTTTGGCCAAACTTACTAAAGCCGAACGGGCTCGCTTGGCTGCATTGGTCGATGGACAAGAGAATGCAGATCAAAAGTCATCTTCAGCGCTGGCTGCCAAAGCGAATTTAGGATCAGGCCGAGGCGCAACTGCGCTACGTTTTTCAATTAAACAAATTGGTGATCGCTATGTCTTTGGAGCAGCAGGGCCCACTTTATGGGATTGCTCTGGCCTGACCATGCGAGCTTTTGGCGCAGCCGGAATTTCACTCCCGCACTCTGCTGCTTCCCAAATGAATTATGGCAAACGAATCAGTTTTAACAGTTTGAAACCTGGCGACCTTGTCTTTTTTAATCACGGGGGACGCAGTTATGTTTCACATGTCGGCATTTATCTTGGAGGTGGACGAATGGTCCACGCTCCGCACCCCGGAGCTCGCGTAAAAGTTACGGATTTCGGAAATTCTTTTGGAAGCTTGCGATTTGCTGGTGGACGTCGTATCTAAGGCCCGAAAGATCCTCTTAGTTACTAATGATCTAGGACCTCATGCAGGAGGAATCGAGTCTTTTATCCTCGGCCTACTCGGTGAACTTGATGGTTCACAAATTGTGATCTATACATCCTCGCAGGAGGGTTCAGAACCGTTCGATGAAAAGTTATTGTCGAAATATGGAGTTCTAGTCATTCGCGATCGTGCAAAAGTTTTGCTTCCCACTCCTCGAGTCAATCGAGCTATTAGCAAAGTTATGAAGCAATATAGCTCTGAATTAATTTGGTTCGGCGCTGCAGCTCCGCTGGGATGGATGGCTGGACACCTTCGTCGAAATGGTGCAAGGCGTATCGTGACTCTGACTCATGGCCATGAAGTTTGGTGGTCAAAAGTATGGCCCTTTTCCTGGATTATGAAGCGGATTGCAAAGCGAATGGATGCCTTCGGTTTTCTGGGCGATTTCACGCGTAAGGCGATTGTCCGTGCAACGGGCAGCTCTGTAGAAATGGTTCGAATCGCACCTGGAATTGCCGTTGACCATTTTGTACCTGCCGAGAAATCTCCAACTTTGATGGCGAAATATGATTTGATAGGAAAGCCGGTAATCGTATCTGTGGGTCGCCTTGTGCATCGAAAAGGGCAGGATCGCTTGATAGATGCCATGCCTTTGATCCTTAAAGAATTACCCACTGCTGTTCTTTTATTAATCGGTGAAGGCCCACATCGTAAGGAATTAGATAGATTGGTTGCAAAGCATCAGATTGCAAACTCAGTTCGATTTATCGGTCGTCTTGGCTACGACGAACTTCCTGCCCACATTCAACTTGGAGATATCTTTGCGATGCCCTCACGCTCTCGCTTCTTTGGTTTGGAAGTTGAAGGGCTAGGAATTGTCTATTTAGAAGCTAGTTCTTGCGGGATACCTGTTCTTGCAGGTGAATCTGGGGGAGCTCCAGATGCAGTGTTGCACGGAGAGACTGGGCTTGTTGTGGATGGAACTAAGCCACAAGCGATTGCGAAGTCAATTATCGAACTCTTGAACGACGAAGTGGGTCGCAAGGCGATGGGCGCGCGAGGAAGACAGTGGGCAGTTGAAGAATGGAATTGGAGAATTTGGGGAGAGCGTTTTAACTCACTACTTTCTGGATAATCGGGTTAATTAGGAAAGAATCCCTAGCTGCTTTGCTCTATTAAGCGCTTCAACTCTATTTGATGCACCTAACTTGCGGTAAATCGCAGCCAGATGCGTCTTGACTGTCGCCTGAGAAAGAAAAAGCTGTGCACAGATTTCCTTCGTGGCAGAGCCTGTCGCCAAAATGGTCAGAACTTCTTTTTCACGATTTGTTAATTCGAAAGATGTTTCTCTGTGATGGCGCGATTTATCAACAATCATGCTGATACTTTCACGAATACTCCTTAGTGAGTCTCGCGTAGGTGCGTTGGTCGAGTTGAGACCAATCGCCTCATCGATGCGAAAACTAATATCTGCAAGGTCGCTCGCAAAAGTGTTATAAAGCTCGCGAGAGATTCTATTTCTTTCTTGATAGTTTTCTTTCATCAAGAGTTTCCTTCTTCTGAAATTTGACCGAGCTAGAGTATTTAGCTGAAAAGCTCAGTAATTTCTCGCTCGAATTGCTGAGCGACAACGTGCCGCTTAACCGAGAGTTTGGCAGTGAGTTGCCCACCGGCAATTGAAAAATCCACCGGTAGCACTATAAATTTACGAATTGACTCAGCCCGGCTAACTGCCTTGTTGGCATCATCAATCCCTGTTTGAACTACTGCTAGCAAATCAGGGTCATTGCACAAATTAGCAATCGCAGTTTCTGTCTTATTATTCGCAGAAGCCCAGCCCTTTACAGCGTCAGCGTCCAAAGTGACGAGTGCGGCGATGAATGGCTTGTTATCTCCAAGAACCACACATTGACTTACCAGCGGATTGGCACGCACACGATCTTCAAGGACCGCAGGCGCCACATTTTTCCCGCCTGATGTCACAATCAATTCTTTCTTTCGTCCGACTATGCTCAAAAAGCCATCGCTATCGATTGCTCCCAAGTCGCCACTTCGGAAATATCCATCGTCGGTAAAGACTTCGCGATTTGCTTCATCGTTTTGCCAGTAACCACGCATCACAATTGGGCCCTTTATTAGAACTTCACCATCTGGTGCAATCGCAATTGTTGTGCCAGGTACAGGTCTTCCGACAGAACCCACCTTTTGATTGTGCGTCAGGTTGAGAGTTGCGCCCGCGGTCGTCTCTGTTAAGCCATATCCCTCAAGAATTCGCACTCCAGCGCCACGATAGAAGTGTCCAAGGCGAGTACCTAATGGAGCGCCGCCAGATATTGCAGCTTCTACTCTTCCGCCGAGTGCGTGGCGAATTTTAGAGTAAACCAATTTGTCAAAGATTGCATGTTGTGTCCTTAGCGCAAGTGGAATTTTTCCACTATCGGTGCCTTCAGAGTATGCAATTGCGACAGCGGCTGCCTTGCGAAAGATTTTTCCCTTTCCAGCCGCATCAGCTTTCGCCTCAGCCCCGTTATAAACTTTTTCAAAAATACGTGGAACTGCTAGAACAAATGTTGGTTTAAAAGTACCTAGATCTTGTTGAAGTCGAGTGATGTCGCTGCAGTGTGCCAAATGTAAACCAGCGTTGATTGCACCTATCTGTACCATTCGGCCAAAAACGTGCGCGACTGGGAGGAAAAGAAGAGTCGACCCGCCAGGCTTGAGGAAGAGGTCACTTGCGCCTTGAACGACATTTCCACATTCGGAGAGAAAATTGCCGTGAGTAAGTTGCACGCCCTTTGGTTTGCCGGTAGTACCTGATGTATAAATGAGAGTAGCTAATGAATCGGGTACAAGGGCTGCCCGGCGTTGAGCGATGACATCATCTGAAATATTAACTCCAGATTGAGTTAACGTGGCAAGGGCGTTCTCGGTAATAATCCACATATTTTTACAACCAGAAGGAAGTACAGGTCGAGCTAACTCTGCTAGCGCAGGTGTTTCTACAATGATTGCCGTTGCCTGTGAATCACTGAGGATCCATTCAACTTGTTCTGCGCTAGACGTTTCATAAATAGGAACAACTACGCCACCGGCATACCAAATCGCGAAATCTAAAATAGTCCACTCATAACGCGTTTTTGCCATTATGGCGACGCGCTCACCAATCTGCAGACCGCTAGAAATCAGTCCTTTTGCAACTGAGCGAATTTCATTATCAAACTCACGTGCGGTAACCGGTTGCCAGCCGTCACCAAGAGGCCGTGAAACCATAATTCGATCTGCCTCAAACCAGGCCCGTTCGGCGACCAAATTCGTGAGGTTTCCGGCAGTGGCTGCGGGGATAATTGCGGGTGCGGTGACCGAGTCCATGCCCGAACGCTATCGCCCACGCAGGCTGTTTTCTAGTCTCACGCTACCTGTAACCTGCACCTATGAGCGAGATTTCGAAAAATTCCATTGTCATTGAGGCTACTGCGCAAGATGTGGCTGCTCTCATCTTTGATCCTGCCAATTACCCAACTTGGTCTTCATCCATCCTCTCCTCGAAAGTCTTGGAATCAGATTCGCAAGGCCGTGCAACGAAGGTTGACATGAATATTAAGGCAGGTCCAGTGAAGGACCATGTGATTTTAGATTACGACTTGAGCGAAGCGCCTGATGCGCTGCACTTTTCACTCGATGAGGCAGATATGTTGACAGAAATGTCGGGTACATATTCGATATCTGATAACGAAGATGGCTCAGTAAAAGTCTCATATCAATTAACAGTTGGGTTGAGCATGCCCGTGCCTGACATGATGCGCATAAAAGCAGAACGCGAAACAATTGATAAAGTTCTAAACGAGCTCAAAAGTAAGTTGGAGAATTAAATTAGAATGGGTATTGATTTAGAAAATCTTAGTATTGGTGTTGATGTCGGCGGGACCAAAGTTCTTGGTGGGGTTGTTGATATTAATGGAAAAATCCTAAAAACGTTTCGTAAGGACACCCCAAAGCAAGGTGGAGATGCGCTGACGCAAACAATCGCCGACGTAGTCATTGAATTGACGCGTGAGTATAAAACTAATTGTGTGGGTATATCTGCTGCAGGATTTGTTTCTGCAGATCGAAAAACTATGCTTGCGACACCGAATATTTCAGGGTGGAATGGAATTAATTTAGAGCACGAAATATCTTCCCGTGTAAATCTTCCAGTAGTAATTGAAAATGATGCCAATGCCGCAGCCTGGGGTGAGGCACGTTTTGGGGCCGGTAGAGGTGAGAATCAACTTGTGATGTTGACGGTTGGAACGGGAGTCGGCGGCGGAGTAGTTATTAACGGAGCCTTA
This sequence comes from uncultured Actinomycetes bacterium, assembly GCA_903838475.1. Lineage (GTDB taxonomy): Bacteria > Actinomycetota > Actinomycetes > Nanopelagicales > Nanopelagicaceae > PALSA-747. Next base: position 13,647 of record CAILYP010000089.1, read on the forward strand.
CATCGTGGAGCTTTTGGTATAGCAGCCGAATTTGGTCATATGCGAGTTGTTCCGGAAGGGCACCTATGCGGATGCGGTGCGCGAGGATGTTTTGAGCAATATGCATCCGGAAATGCACTCATGCGCCATGCTCGTGAAGCAATTGCAGCATCACCCGATGCTGCGCACAATCTGCTTGCACGTGGAAATGGCACTATCGAAGGCTTAACTGGAAAACATATAACCGATGCAGCGCGAGAGGGCGACACTGTTGCTCTGGCTGCATTTAATACAACTGCGCAGTGGCTGGGCGCCGGCATTGCATCGCTCTCAGTTCTGCTTGATCCTGGCTGTGTTGTAATCGGCGGGGGAGTAGTCGATGCAGGGGAAATTCTTCTTGGGCCTACTCGGCTCGCGGTTGACCGCTATATGCCCTTTCAAGGCAAGCACCCAAATCCACGAATTGTTGCAGCCGAATTAGGAAACGATGCTGGAATGGTTGGGGCAGCGGATCTAGCTAGAAATTAAATAACAGCCCCGTCATCACCCTCATCATGATTGCGTTTTGCGGTACGCCAAATAAAACTTCCGACTCCTCCACAAAATAAGAGAATTGCAGGCCAACCACCCATATTAAGTGGATCACCGCCCATGAGTCCTTCTAGCAAAATATAAATTCCACTTGCCACTATCGCTGCTAGCGAATATTTAGAAGCTTGTGACAATACCAATGAACGTGGTTTGGGCTCACTGAAGTGAGAAGTATTTTCAAGCTCATCAAGGTAGGTAGTTCCAGTAGATTCATCTAATTTTAAAGTCGAAACAATAGATGCAAATTCTGCATTGATTAAATCAACTTCATCCACTTCTTCGTCTTCTAAATCGCCCAGTAGAGCATCATTTTGGATATCTCCACTAAGAACATCATGGATAAATCGAACGCTCTCCTCTATGAGTAAATCAGCATCATAATCCCATGCAACGTTATGGAAAGATTCCTCGAATACGACTTCGCGAATTTCTTCTGAATAAACATTATCGATGATTGTTTCACTGTTTATCGGATCAATTACGTGATCATTAATCGAGTAGCTGACCATAAGCGGAAGATCTACAAGATATAAATCACGTTCAACCGTTTTCCAAAGATTCCGTAGTGAGTCAAGGGCGCGTAGTGGCATTCGTTCATAACTCATTCGTTTGTGAATCTCTTTGTTGACATCCATAGGACCACTTGGAGTCGATGCAATAAAATTCTTAATGATTGGTAGTAGACGCAATCCGTTTCGGTCATCAAATATTGATGCGTTGCAGAGAAGTAGGCCTTCGATTTCACTACCCCTCATTTGGGCTAGTCGCAGCGCCAACGCTCCACCCACGCTAAAGCCCGCCACAAATACTCGATCACACGTATTTTGTAATTCAACGAGGGCTTCCTCAACTCGGGAATACCAATCGCTCCACTTCGTTGCGTTGAGATCTTTCCAATGCGTTCCGTGTCCCGGTAGGGCAGGCGCTAACACGGTTAATCCGGCGTCACGAAACCCCACTGCCCAAGGCTCAATGCTTTCTGGGGTCCCGGTAAATCCATGTATGACCAGGATTCCGATTTTTCCGCCCGAATATCGCAGATCTGAGCCTTTTGCGATATTCCCCACGCTCAGATGGTGTCACAGGATGGTGCCACATCGCCCAATTAGCCGTAAATTGAGCCCGTGGTTTATACGACATTGAAGTCCTTCCTCAGCCCGATCCTGATGTTGGCTTTCCGCCCTAAGGTTTCTGGCTTGCGCCAGGTGCCAACTATTGGGCCCGTGATCATCGCCTCTAATCACCTCTCTTTCAGCGACTCGATTTTTATGCCATTAGTTGTACCTCGCAAAGTTACATTTCTAGCTAAAGCCGAGTATTTCAATTCACCTGGCATTAAGGGTCTGCTAAAAAAGTTGACTTTCATTTCGCTAGGACAAGTTCCGGTCGACCGCGCAGGCGGACGCCGAAGCGAAGCAGCCCTTCTCACCGGCCTTGAATTGCTTAAAGAAGGTGCCTGTATTGGAATTTATCCAGAAGGAACGAGATCACCCGACGGGCGACTTTATAAAGGTCGTACGGGTATCGCGCGAATGGCAATTGAATCAGGCGCCCCAGTAGTCCCAGTTGCAATGTTTAATACAGCTGAAATTCAACCTACCGGAAAAGTCGTTCCAAAAGTTCAACGAGTTGAAATGATATTTGGCGAACCCATTTATTTTGACGGCGATTCAACAAACCCGCAGGAATTACGTGAGGCGACTGACCGCATCATGGCCGCCATACAGCAGCTATCTGGGCAAGAGTCTGTAGATATGTATGCATCGGAAGCAAAGAATCGTATTTCTCGTGGAGAAGATATTTAGTTCGTTCTAACGATTGAATCCCGTTCTGAAATATATCGACATTGATCACAGCTTGGTTTTGATTCTGGCATTGCTCCGTTAACTACCGTTACAAAGTCCACTAAGCGCTTTTGGAGTGCAATAGGATTTCGCTCAACTGGATACCACGCTGAATTAACGCGATAACCAAACCCGTGCTGGACATTGCCCCACGCTTGATTAAGTGACCACGAGTAAATTCCTAAGACTGATATTTTCTTTGGTTCATCTTTCGCAGGATTTTCAAGGGCGAAAGCGTATGCCTCAAGTTGTGGGGAATAGAAAGATGATTTATCCGACGCACGTGCTTGCATTTTGCAATCGATTATTCCGTATGTGCCATCTGGAAATTCAAGTAGAAGATCGTATTTGCCACGAATTGCAAGGTGAGAATCGACGCCATCAACCTGTATTGGCACAGATTGAACCCAGCCACCATGGTCAACTATTTTTCCTGCAGGCATATCTGGATGCATATCGGCAGTAGTCTTATTTTTGAAGTAGGTCTCCTGTAAATCGGCCAACTCCGCCACTGTGGGCATGAACATTGGTGCTTTAACTTGGTGGTTGTAATAGAGCCAGAGGCAGCGATGGCATCCATCCCACGAAAAAGTTAAATCACTTGGACTTATGTTAGTTCTGCGTTCACCCATTTAATGGCCCCCATATTTTCGATTAGAGGCAATTGTGCCCGCTCCCGCTGACATGTCAACGCAATGAATTAAGAATTGTGAAAATTCCGAGCAAAATCATGACGATCCCGCCAGTCACGCGCATTCGGATAAGTCGCTTTACATCGGTGGAAAGCCATTGTCGAAAAGTCCCTGCGAGGATGCCCCACAAACTATCTGAGGTAATCGCAATTACCGCGAATATAGTTCCAAGAAAAATCAACTGGGCAGAGAGGTGGCCCCGCTGGCGATCGATGAACTGGGGGAGAATCGCGGCAAAAAAGACTACTGATTTTGGATTTAAGACCCCGACAACGAATCCCTCACGAATAGTTTTTGCAATCGATGGGCGCGACTCAGTAACTGAGCGCATATCTTCGGCATGTATGGCACTTTCTTTAATTGCTGAGTAACCCAGGTAGATTAAATATGCTCCACCGAACCACTGCACTGCATGGTAGGCCAACGGTGAGTGTTGAAGAATTGGACCTAAACCGAGCGCCACTGCAATCGAGATCAGGTACATCCCAAGGCCATTTCCAACAACCGTTGCCACAGCTATGAGTCGACCCCACGCTATAGCTCGAGCTACTGTAAAAAGGACGCTTGGACCTGGTACCAAAATAATGAGTGTTGCGGCGATGACATATTCCCAAATATGGGTTGGGATGATGATCATGCATAAATTATAAAGGGGAAATAAAGAGGAAAAGGTTAATCCGAACGTCTAAATTTGCCCCTGACGAGGGAGTTCATGCGAAGATAGAGTGTGAATGAAATCCAAGTTACCCAAAACGGCGCAGTCCTCTCAATCCAGCTCAATCGTCCAGAGAAAAAGAATGCCATTAATCAAGGCATGTACGTAGCGCTGAATGCTGCTTTAATTCAAGCTACTCAGGATTTTGATACTCGAGTCGTAGTCATTTCGGGAGCTGGTGACTCATTTACTGCAGGCAATGATATTTTCGATTTTGCAAATATGGATGACCTTCCAAAAGATTCAAGTTCTCCCGGTTTTACTTTTATAGAAAATCTACATAATTTTCCAAAGCCGCTCATCGCCGCGGTGCAGGGAAGCGCAGTAGGAATTGGAACTACGATGTTGCTACATTGTGA
>CAILYP010000090.1:0-2782 GCA_903838475.1 uncultured Actinomycetes bacterium
AGACGGGGCGAGGAAAGAAAACAAATGTAATCAGGGTGGCCATATAGCAAATAAGTAGAAATACGAATATGGAGCGAGTAGGTGTTTGACCGATGCGCCTTTTCACACAGTAACCTTAACTCATGCGAATCGTGGTTGTCTGCACAATGAACCAGGCTCGCTCCCCATTTGCTCAGGCTGTGCTTGAAAGAAATTTCCCCGATGATCAGATTTCATCAACTGGTGTCAGAGGCATCGTTGATACACCTGTAATGGAAATGGTTGCTTCCATTGCAAAAGAGTGGAATATGTCAATCTCAAAGAAGTATTCAACTAACTTAGAAGTTGATAAGGATGAGATTCTTTCAGCTGACTTAATTATTTGTGCCGAGGAAGCCCAATGCGCGGCAATAATTGCACTTGGTTATACAGGAGCGTTAAAAAGCTATGAAAAGATCATTCAAGACAAGGATTTCATTCCACAAGATCCCGATGGCTATTCACTTGAGAATATGCGAAGGGAATTGGGCAAGGTGGCCGCCGTCACTCTTCGAGCTGTGCTGGATCATAAGAGAATTACTAATAGGCATCCTGTTCTTGCAGTCATACCGCACGGCATTTCAGATTTAGAGTTGGCCCTAACGCATGCGCAGTTTGAGAGAAAACTGCGAGGCGCGGTGTTAATTGATGTGGACCTGCGCGCTCCACTACATCAAGAATTACTAGAGCTTGGTATTCAAAAAATTGAATTTGATGTCTCTCATGCTTTTTCGAGTAATCCTCTGATGCCAAATGAAAATGAGGCCCTCTCCCATTCACATCAAATTGATGATCCAGAAAGGTTTTTTCTTGATCCTCTCTGGCTCGATTTCATCGCCTCTTACTCCAATCAGGGACCAGTTGTGCTACTAACGGCTCCAAGGCATTCCCGGATGCGCCGCTTGCCAGATTCCTACCTTTCATCATTTCATGCAGATGAGTTCTCGGTGATTTCGAGCTAATGATGAAATTTTTAAAGAAACTAGTGGACAAGTCGTGGAAAATCATCCTTTTAATTGTAACTGCGCTTCTGGGCATCCTAACTTTATATCTTTGCCTCACGGTGATACCAATTATCTCAGACGCTAAAGCATATATCGCCGGGATTCAAGAAGGTGTTAGTTCAAGATCTATTGAGAAAAAATCAGAAATATTGAACAAAGATTTAGATAATATTTTCATGCAACTAAATAAGCCCTTTATCAAACAAATAGTAAGTACCGCTGGTCTAGATTTTTCCACAATAAAACCGGAATTGAAAAGTTTAATTACATCCGGACCTGATCTAGCTGGTATCAGAACACCTCAAAAATACTTACTGGCATTTCAAAATTCTGCAGAAGCGCGCGGGACGGGCGGAATTTTAGGAGCCTATGCCATCGTTATTATAAATAAAGGGAAATTAAATGTGGAACGTACTGGCTCAAATATTGCACTGAAATCTCTCAACGAAATCCCAATTTTGGTTCCCGATGAGTATAAACAACTCTACAGAAGCGATCCGGCAATCTGGCAAAATTCAAACCTCTCCCCACATTTTCCCTATGCTGCAAGAATTTGGATGGCGCTTTGGGAGCGGCAATACCATGAAAAACTTGATGGTGTAATAGCTATTGATCCAACAGCTTTGAGTTATATATTGAAGGCAACAGGGCCAATACGCTTACCTAGTTCCGAGAAAGTTAATTCTAATAATGTAGTTTATAAAGTCTTGTCTGAGGCGTATAAGCGATTTGAATTTGACAACATTGCTCGCAAGCAATATCTCGTTGAGATTATGAATGCTACTTTTGCAAAAATCACAGTTGGGAGCTTTTCGAAGATTAGGATGGCTACGGCACTCAAGAGGTCCATTGAAGAAAATAGAATCCTCGTCTATACGAACAATTCATCTGTTGAAAAGAATATTGCTCAGTCAGTGCTCGCCGGTGATTTAAGTACAAATGCGAAGAATCAATATCGGGTAGTAATTCAAAATATCGATGCAAGCAAACTTGATTACTATTTGGATCGTAAAATAAGCGTAAAGACTCTCACTTGTGGCGACGTGAGGACAACTCAAATATCTGTCAAAGTCACCAATTCATTGAAAACAGGCGCAGGATTACCTGCATATGTATTGACGCGTGCCGACAAAACGAAACCAATTGGATTTTTCACAGGTCAGCATCGCTTTCTGGTGTTTATCTATGGACCCAGAGGAGCAACGCTCTTAAACGCTCATCGTTCAAGTAGTTTTGGGTCGGCAGGAGGTGTAGGAACCGAACTTGAGCGACCAATCTTGGTGTCAGATGTTGACCTGTCCCCACAAAAAAGCGAGACAATAACGGCAATATTTTCAGGTGGGCATGGAGTGGTGACATTTCATGATCAACCACTAGTGCGTAAGAGTTCAATTTCAATTTCAAATAGTTGCAAGGGATGAGTCACAGATGAGTAGAAAAGCTGCAAAGTTAACGACTAATTTAAGTGCACTACTCATTCTTCTATTGTCCTTAATTCCAATAACTGCTCAGGCGGCCGAATATCCACCAGTTCCTGGTGTGGCACTTCCGCCCGCACCAGCTACACCTGTTACTGCTGTCCAAATAGCAGCTGCAGTAAAAGCTGACCCCCAAGCTGCACAAGCAGCGGTAGCGGCAACTGTTGCAACCACTGCTATGGCGACTGCTTTGGCGGCAGTAACTTCAAATCCCACTTCAGCAGTTGCCTCTGTTGCAAAAATAGAGTCTGCTGTTGCAGCTGTAGCTCAAGCTGCTACCGC
>CAILYP010000091.1:0-5416 GCA_903838475.1 uncultured Actinomycetes bacterium
AAGGAAATATTGCGACGCATCGAGTCCCTTAAGGAAAGTGTGCTTGACGAGGGTGAAGAATTAATTTGATGCACTTGCCTTAGGCAATGTTAACTATCAAGGTTTTACATGCATGGTCTCGAAGAGTTCTACATTCACGATCCTTGTAGTACCAACAAAAATCAGTGATCCAGAAAGCAAAATATGCGATAGACCCCAAAATTCCAAAACTTATAAAGTTAAGAACTCCAGAGACCATGCTCACTGAAATAACAAACAAAAATTCGTAGATTGCGGTGTGTGCCCAATTAGCTGGAGTAAGAGTATTAGCAGCATAAATTCGGATCTTTAGAATCTGCTTGGCTGGAGTTTGACCCTTGCCCCAAACAACCAAACTCCAAATTAACCATCCAATCCCGAGTGTTACGATCGCTAAAGCAGCATCCAAAAATAATGCTGCAATGCGATGTCGCCCTCTGGCAAGCAGCAAATTATTAGACCGTGGACTCTGTGGTTTAAAGTTGTGGTTTACTCCGTTTTCAGAGTATCCAAAACCTGGCACTGGTGGCGGTGTTGTTGACACTTTCTCTCCTTTTTTGAACTATTTCTATTTATTGAAAAACTTAAAATCTAGGTGGCGGAGGTGGACTACCCGGTGGTGCTGGTGGCAAATTATTATTGGGTGAAGAACCAATGCTTGGATTTCGAGTTAAGGTTTCGCCATAAATATTCTGTGGGCGCACTCCCTTTGGTTTCCCCTTGTTGCGAACTGCAAAGAAGATTAATAATCCAATTCCAATCATAAAAATAAATCCGACTATAAGAAATATAATTAGGCCAGATGCACCCGTGCCAGGAAGTTGGCCATCGCCCCAAACTGAGCCCTGGCTCGGACAATTAATGACAACGTCGCAAAGTATCGGCGTGCCATTAAAAATTCCTATATTTTGGGCATTTACAAAACCTGCAGTTGCTAAACCTAGAACCCTGCCACTGCTATCAAAAACCGGACCACCAGAATTTCCATGATTTATCGGTGCTGTTGTTGTGCCGGTATAGGCTGGAAAGTTATTTGGTCCGCCTGCTGAAAGCGCGACTGATGAAATCACTCCGGTGGAAAGCAAGCCTGGTTGCCCCAATGGACTTCCAATGACTCCAACCCACCAACCTTGCGCAGGTATTTTGCCTCGCCAAGTAAGTGGCGGAACGGATGAGTTTGAGACTATTCCAGCCACATCGTGATCAGTGTCAGACCAGGCCCAAACTTTTCCAGAAATCATTTGACCGTTCGAAAGTCGCATTCGGATTGAGGAGTCGGTCGTACATGCCGCAACAACGTGAAGGTTGGTAACTATGTAGGAGCGATAACCTGCTGCTTTCATGGAAGGGCTCATTGCGACATTTGCAGCCCATCCAGACCCTAAATCATTGCCACTATCACAAAATACTGTTACGACAGATTGCGTTAGCTTCTTAGTTAATCCGGCCAAATCCGAAGGTTGGTTACTAGGAGAACTGACAGTTTGTGCAGACCCTCCTCCGATACTCGGGAGGTCAGTATTTGAAACGCCTTCAGGTTGTATTACGTCGGATATATTTCCATCTGCGTTTGCCGTTCCCAAGTTCAATATTGGCGAACTTGGCGCTGCCACCGCAATTAATAATGCAAGAATTACTTTTGTAACCTTTTTGGTCACTCTAATCAATTCCAGATTCCCGAGGTTTGGAATCCTTGATTACTGGACTGGCCTCTTGTGAAGTCTCGAGCGTTTTCTTACTACTTGCCAACAGAGATAAATTTTCATCGGGTACCGGACCGGTGAAATCAAGTCGAACGACTATGTCCATTGGGAGATTGGAAGTTTCACTATAGGTTCTTACATTCTGTGATTTTTCACTATTGATTTGAGCTTCTAATCTTTGTGGGGCAATATAAAAAGAGTCTGCGCGAGATTGATGTCCATAGACTCGGCCAGAATCAGATAGAGAATGAAGTGAAAAAGGCGAAACTAGTCTGGTAGTTCCACCGAGTGACATACTTAGGAATTCATCCCATGCGTATTCCTTATTCCCCGAATCGCCCGTTTCTCCACCCAAATTATCAATTTGGTTAGATTTAACCTCATGAACTGGAGGTCGTGCTTGAGCTATTGCTTCTTTCTGAATTTGGATGGTTAGTGGCTCTATTTGCTCCTGCGCAACACGCTCAAGGATTTTTTCATCGGCAATATTTGCCCGGACCATGGCTCGTGGACCATTAGGTGCATAGGCAATATCGCCATCAAGTAAGTCAACGTTCAGGCGATCGACACTAAGACCCATCTGTTGCCGAATAACTTCAACTTGTTCAGCGAAGACTCGGCTGCGCCAGCCCCGGACCATATATCGTTCGGCCGCAAAACGTTGCATACCCAGCATCGATGGCCCGTATGACTCATCGGTCTGGGCGATGTGCATCGAATAAGGCAATGAATCTTGTTGGATGTTTGCGGATGCAGATTCAAACCACTTTTCATTTACTTTCCATGGATTAGTCAATGAGTGGCCCATAATTTCCAGCCATTCCCGCAACTGCGAGTAAACCGATTTCAGTCTTAGCTGCTCAGACCGAACGTGAGCAGCATTTTGCGAAACTGTTTCAAATTCCCACAGGATCTTATTCACTTTGGCCTGGTATGTAGCCCACCCTCGGTAATAAGAAATTAACGAGGAGATAATTGTCAAAATAATTCCAGAAATCCCAATAGAGTAAATCCAGGAAGTACCAATTAACAAGCCTGTAAGGAATTGCACGAGACCTGGCATGCCAACAATATTTGAAATTAACGTAGGCAACCAAAAAAAGAATGCCATAAGTGCTGGTGAAATTGTAAATCCAGCTAACAAGCGCCGATGAAAACGTTTCCTTAACGCGATCATTATTCCGGGATCTGGAATTACTAGCCCTGCGACTATTGCTTCATAGCCCTGCAAAATGGAATCTGTATTTCCCAAATTCGTTTTCATAGTGCTGAACGTTCGCCATAAAAACGAAGAAGTGTTAGTTTGGTGCCACGTGGTTAATGAAGCGCTGAATTTTTCACGCTCCTGAATTTTTAAATCAATTTCTGCGTGCTGGCGTTGAAAATCTTCACTTTTCTTTCGCAAAGTCGCCAATTTACTTTTTAACTGACTCTCGGTGACGGCCTCGGGTACTTCCTTGGTTTCATGGGTTTCTGCTTCAGTTTTCATTCCAAGTTCAATTTTGGCACCGCAATTTGTGCAGAACGCCTTTAGGTTTGAGACTTCAGTTCCGCAGTTATAACAAGTAACCATCAGAAGCCCCTAACCTTAGATTCAGTAGAATCTATTTCGGAACTTAATTTTGCCAATTCTGCAAGAATTTCATTTTGCTTATTTCTTAATGCCTGAATTCGATCTGATTCGGATTTCAAAAGCGGTTCTACCTGGTCGATATTCGCCCATGTTATTTCATTGATTCGCAATTCTTGACTAAATTCTTTTGGAATGGAAAAAATGTCGGCCGGATCGGTAATTACTTGGCTCGTGCTTGAGAAAACTGGAACCAGCCCGTCTGACTCCTTGATTCCAAACTCAGAGAGGTCCGAGCCATCTAACATGCCAAACAATAGTTTTCGGATACCAGACCACAGGCGTGGCGTTCCTTTTGCTGATCTAATCGCTTCGGTAGTCGACATTGCGTTACGTGCTGTCTGGGCATGCTCTTTGATAGTAGTTAGCTTCATTGCCAAACGTAAATCTCTCATATCCATTGGATCGTTTTGGCTAATTCCAATTTCTGCCAAACCTTCATCAGTTTGAAAAGCTTGCTGCAATTTCCGGCCAACTAACCGACGAAGCCAAACATACATCCACCACGGGATCACCTTTAGTTTGTCCCACGAGAAGAGCAGGAAGCTCTTAATTTGGTCCCATTCTAACCATTTCAATTTTCCAGGGGCGTCTTGAGTGGCAGGCATGCTGAAGGTCAAAAATGAATCTTCCAGTGCAAAAGTTTGCCCTACCATCCAATCAATCCATTGTTCTGTTTCTTCCGGAGGTATAGGTCGCGTGCCACGCACTTGCACGGCGAGACTTGAGTCATAGATATCTTTGGTTGCCGAAGCAATTTCATCTAATACTTTTGCTGCAACACGACGTGAAAGCCCGTCGGTTAAAATTGCATTCACGAAAACTCGTGAGAGCCATTTCCCCCCGTCTTTCGCAGACTCGCGATCAATAAGTTCAAAAGGGCTGACGCCTAACCCATTCCACATTCCTGCAGTACTGGCGATATGCATCATTACAAATCTTAAATACCTTTGATCAACCCGAACGAGTGCATCCGCAGTCCATGGAGTTGAGCGATCTTCTGGAGAGGCAATCACATGCATATCCCAGTTTTTGACAAATGCTAATTCATAGGCAACATCAGGAATTTTTGACGGTGAAACAATTAAATTCAGCTTAAGTAGCCGGGTGACTTGTTGTGTTTCATTTAGTCTTGAGTTCGCCATCGGCAAAGCATTGCTAACCGATTCGGCGATTATTGAAATTAACTTATTTTGCTTGGGCGTAAGTTTAGAATCCTTGTCCAGTGAGCGCACTGAAACCACGCGAACAACTTCAAATTCATATTGCGCGATTTGTTCAAAAAGATCCATGGAGCGTTGAACGTATCCCCCATCAATAAAACTCCAAGTTTGTGCCTTAATTTCGATTGAGTCGTCTTCAGTTTCGGTAACACTGTCTGGCCCAACAAAAAGAAATCGACCGAGCAAGCCTTCCTCGGTCCATTCCTTCATTATTGGCACTAGTGAACTAAGCAGCTCTGAATCCGGTACGACCACAATTGAGATGGATTTTTGATCCCAAACAATTGCCATTTTAAATACCGATCTCTATTTCTGCGGCATTGTCCGCTGCTTCCATTAGTTCATCGAGCGCCTTACGGATCTCTGCATGCAATTCCCAAGTGAGATTTAGCTTTGCTCGGTCCCTACGAGTGTCTAAATCCTCAATAGCTTTCTTAAAATCGCTGGAAAGTTTCTCAAAGTATAGCCGCACTTTTGCGCGACGATCCTCGGGACTTGAGTTTGCACTTCCAGCATTTTGCTCAGGTGGTAATGGTTGATTATCGAATCGCATGGTTCCCCGAGAGATCCATTGGGCAATTTCTGATTTAGCAACGTTCGAAATATCTCCCAACTCCATCAATCTTTGATATGCGCGAAGTGGTTTTAATGAACTATCGGAGTTGCACTTAGTCAATGCGATCACCAATGAATTCATTATTGCGCCGGGATAATCATGGGGCTCCGCAATTCCCTTAAGTGCAAGCGGGAATGGAAAAGATTCGAATTCGTAATCTTTTGATGACCAGACTTCAATTTGAGGACCCAACAATGGATTGAAATTTTCTTTAAGTTGCCCGAGT
>CAILYP010000092.1:0-2249 GCA_903838475.1 uncultured Actinomycetes bacterium
GCGAAATGATCTGGTCACCGATTATGCCTTCAATTGTTAATCAATTAGCGCCAGAACATTTGCGCGGACGCTACAACGCAGCATCAACAAGTACATGGACGATTGGCACGATCATGGGCCCGGTCATTGCTGGAACCCTGCTTGGTGCCCAGCTGCAGTGGTATTGGATTGGTGGACTAGTCGCGGGGCTGTTGATTGTTGCTGTTGCAGCTGTGCGCTTGCGTCTACCAAATAGAAGCCTGTAATAAATCTGGAGCCTCAGGCCGGGATTGAACCGGCGACCTGTCCATTACGAGTGGACTGCTCTACCACTGAGCCACTGAGGCGTTAACAACGGCAATTCTAACTGCCCAAAACTCCCTGCCTGCTCTCAGCAGCCTCACCGGACCACCCAAGCCTGACAAGACACTATGCGTACATGAAACGACATATAGGAATCCTGGCCTTCGGCTTAATGGTTGCTGCTGGCGTTACTTTCGCTCAAATTGGTCCATCAACACCGGGGCTCGCATCTTCTTCCCTTGCTGCGAGCGTTTCCACTAGTTCGACTGGTTTGAATAGTTCGACTGGTTTGAATAGTTCGACTGGTTTGAATAGTTCGACTAGTTCGAATTTGGCCTCTCAACAATCAGCGCCAACTACTTCAGGCGTGCATACAGCTTCATTCTCCACAAGTGCAAAGCACTCGATTAGTGGATCAAATGAAGAAGACGATTAAGAGATATTAACTTCACCTGCGTGGTTTTGAAGAACGATAGAAACAATTCCAACTTCCCCATCATTTTCTGATGGATCAACAAACTCAATATCTATTTCACCAAGGTGAGTTTCGATATCTCCACCGAGCCACTCTTCAATTGCCTGGCGAGTTCCAGCAATAATAATTTTTTCAATACGTGAGCGGGCACTTCCATCAGCAGATGGGTGATCAGTTGAAAGCCATTGCACAAAGAATGGAAGTTGTTCGTTATGCAACAACTCAATAATTCCAAGTTGCTTCCATTTTAAATCTGTTCCATCCGGACGGCGACGATGTCCTTCAACAGCTTCGCGACCAATCCGCGTTTCAAGCTTAGAAATATCTTTTGTTGAAAGAACCCATGACAACCAACCGCCACCTTCAGCTGCTTTTTTAGATACTGCTTTACCAAATGGTGTTTGTTCTGCTGCTGGATGATCGAGGGCACACACAACTTCGATGTATTGGCCACCAACAAGTGGCGCAGTAAAGTTACGTGTTCCAAAGCGAGGGTGAATACCACCGTCTACAAAGGCCGTTCCAATTTGAGATCCGATTCGTTGCACGACATCTGAAATCTGATCGTGGGTGGTGGCATAAGAGACGTGGTCTAAGCGCATGAGTAGATTCTGCACCATTAAAAGGGGTGCTCTTTACCAACTATGCATCTATTCACACGGGGAAAAAGAACAAAATCGTTATAAAGATGGGATTTTCCGGACCTACCGCAGGGCCACCATCAAAGCCTCAAGGGTTAATAATGGCGCCGCATTTCGCGAAAGTCGCGTGCGAGCTTCCATAATCGCATCAATTTTCTCAAGGATTTTCACCTTATCCGCGGCGCTCCCGCCCGCCGCCGGGGAAACCAACTGGTCCCGATACTTCACGGCAATATCCAACAACACTGTATCCAAGGCATCTTGCACCATTCGAGTTTGTCGAGACTTTTGTCCCTTTTCTAACTCTTTGATCGCTTTACTTCCACCCGCAGTTAACTTACTACCCTGTTGGCCCCACGCCTCTTTTGCTTTGCGAATCTCTTCATCATTGTTCGCTTCGGCAACCGCTTCTGCGCCGCTCTTCGCTAACTCCACGATTTTTGCTGCGGCAGCAAATGCCGATGCCACATCCTTGATCTCAAATGGCAATCTCAAAATTTCAGCCGACGTGGTTACTTCTAGTGAGGCTGGAGCCACAAAAGATAGATTACGAACTCGACTACGAATAGTCGAAATAACATCGGCATCTGAAGGAGCACATAAAATCCAGACTGTCCGAAGACCAGGTTCTTCAATCGCTTTCAAAAGTGCATTCCCCGCTGAATCCGTTAAGCGTTCAGCACTTTCCAAAATCACGACACGATAAGGAGATGTTGATGGACTCCATGATGCTCGCTGCACCAATTCACGCACATCATCAATTTTGATTGATAAGCCATCTGTTTGAATTAACTCTAAATCTCCGTGCGATCCAGCCAATACCGTTAAGCATTCTTGGCACAATCCACAGC
>CAILYP010000093.1:0-5798 GCA_903838475.1 uncultured Actinomycetes bacterium
CCTAATGGCACTTTCACTCTATAACACCGCCAATCGGAGCGTTCGCGAGTTCACTCCGCTTAATCCTGGCAAGGTCAGTATTTACCTGTGTGGTGCAACCGTGCAAGCACCGCCCCATATTGGGCATATTCGAAGCGGAGTTAATTTCGACATTCTGCGCCGCTGGTTAATTGCTTCAGGATTTGATGTGACCTTTATTCGTAACGTCACAGATATCGATGACAAGATTTTGCATAAAGCCATCCATGAAAATATTCCATGGTGGGCCGTTGCAATGAAGTATGAGCGGGCATTTAACGATGCTTATAAGGCGCTCAATGTTTTGCCGCCTACGTATGAGCCACGCGCAACAGGTCACATCACCCAGATGATTGAGTTGATGCAGACTCTGATTGAAAAAGGACATGCTTACGCACCAGGCAATGGCGATGTATATCTTGAAGTTCGCTCACTTAAGTCTTACCTCACACTTTCAAATCAGAAGCTAGATGATCTACAGCCCGCAGGTGATTCTGAAGATCGAATGAAAAAAGATCCTCGTGATTTTGCGCTATGGAAGGCTGCTAAACCAGGAGAGCCTTCATGGCCAACTCCGTGGGGCGATGGTCGTCCAGGTTGGCACCTTGAGTGCTCGGCAATGGCGAGGGCATATCTTGGCGAGACTTTTGATATTCACGGTGGCGGTCTTGATTTAATTTTTCCCCATCACGAAAATGAAATCGCGCAATCTGAAGCAGCTGGTTATGGTTTTGCAAATCTCTGGATGCACAATGCCTGGGTTACAACCGCTGGTGAAAAAATGTCGAAGTCTTTGGGAAATTCACTTCAGGTCCATGAAATCATTAAAAAAGTTCGTGGTATTGAACTACGTTGGTATTTGGGCAGCGCTCACTATCGCTCGATGTTGGAATTTTCTTTTGAAGCTTTGGAAGAGTCCGCAGTTGCTTTCCGTCGGATCGAAGCTTTCTTAGAACGAGCAACTGGGGTTCTTGGCAACACTCCAGAAGGAGTCATCGCTTCAGCATTTGCCGATGCGATGAATGATGACCTCGCCGTTCCCGCAGCGCTCGCCTTCTTATCTGAAACGGTTAAGAACGGAAATAATGCATTAGCCGCAAATGATCTTTCAGCGCTAAAGATTGCGGTTGCTGAAGTACGTGGTTCACTGAGTGTTCTTGGGTGTGACCCGCTCGATGAGGCTTTCCTTGGAAGTTCGGTAACAAATACCGATGCAATAGATGGATTAATTTCACTTGCTTTGCAACAACGCGAAGCTGCACGTGCACGCAAAGACTTTGCCGCTTCCGACGCCATTCGCGATCAAATCGCAGCGCTTGGAATTGTCATTGAAGATACGCCGCAAGGACCCCGATGGCAGATTACTAGTGGACGGTAGATAGATGACAAAGCAATTGCGCAATCCTGATCGAATGAAGCCAAAAAAGGCCGCTAAACCAGAGCGAAAGCAACAAGCAACTAAACAGGAGAAGCGCGCTGCTCGTCGTCCTCAAAAAGATGATTCACCCGCTCGTACTACTCGCACCGCTTCACCGCGCCCAGCACGTTCAACACGCTCTAGCGGCAAGCCAACACAAGACGCTGTTGCGGGTCGCAATCCCGTTGTAGAAGCACTTCGCGCTGGAGTACCAGCCACAGAATTGATCATCGCTTCCCGCGCTGAGATGGATGAGCGCATGATGGAGTCACTTCGCCTGGCTAAAAATGCCAACCTTGCAATCAAGGAAGTTGCTCGCGGAGTTCTTGACATCATCACCGGCACCACAAATCATCAGGGAATCGGCCTGGTCATTAAAGAATTCCAGTACACCAACTTCGATGATCTATTAAATAAAGCGCAGAACCCTGCTCTGATTATTGGAATGGATGGAGTCACCGATCCACATAATCTTGGCGCAATCGTGCGAAGTGCATCGGCATTTGGCGCAGATGGCGTAGTCATTCCAGAACGCCGGAATGCCTCGATGACTGGAAGTGCTTGGAAGTCATCTGCCGGGGCTGCGGCGCGAATGCCAATCTCACAAGTTACTAATCTTGTTCGCTCTATCGAAGATGCAAAGAAAGCGGGGCTATTCGTTGTTGGCCTTGATGCAGAAGGCACTGAATCTCTTCCTACATTCTCTATGGCTAAAGATTCAATCTATGTCATTGTGGGTAGCGAAGGAAAAGGCCTTTCACGCCTTGTGCGAGAGAAGTGCGATGTCATACTTTCTATCCCAATGAATTCAGAGATGGAATCTCTCAACGCCAGTGTTGCTACAGCAATTGTTATGCATTGGATTGCTGCGGAAAGAGCTTCATCTAACTAGGTTGATGTCATGGCGCATATACAAATGATTAATCGCTACATAGCTCTTGGAGATTCAATGACCGAGGGCATGACTGATGAAGTAGTGAACGCAAACTACCGAGGTTGGGCAGATCGCATTGCTGATGTCATGGCTACTAAATCCTCTAATTTCACTTATTTGAATTTGGCTGTGCGCGGTAAATTAATTCAACAAGTAATAGATGACCAACTTCCACAAATCGAGCAATACGTTACGGGTAAAGAGACTCTTGTAAGTTTTCATGCTGGAGCTAACGATGTAATTCGCCCGAACTACAATCCGGCGATAACTCTTCCGTTATATATTGAAGCGGCAAAGAAAGTTGCAGCAACAGGCTGCACACTTATGCTCTTTACTGTTATGGAAAAACCAACCAGCAACGGCAAAGCTGGCCAAATTTGGGAATCTAGATTTCATGAATTTAATAAAATTGTCCGACATACGGCCGAAATAACTGACGCAGTACTCATTGATTGGAAAGTTGCACCATTTCTCTCCGATATTCGATTTCTTGCTAAGGATCGGCTACATCTAAACTCCGAAGGTCACTATCGAGTTGCACAAGCGGTGCTCGAAAAACTTGGGTTGCCTCATGATTCACAGTGGAAGAATCCACTTCCTCCTGCTGGGCCAATTTCCCGGCTTAATAAATTAAATTCAGATTTAACGTGGATTATTACCTTTGTTATTCCGTGGATTTGGCGCCGGGCTCGAGGTAAATCATCAGGAGATGGAAGAACTTCTAAACATTCTGAGCCTGTGAAGTGGGGCTAACTCTCAATCTTTGGCTTCCGGTTACCAACTGTTTACCAAAGTACGAGATAATTGACTCATGCATCCGTACTCAATAGCCGAAAGTCCTCGAGATCGGCTCATTGATCGCGAATTGAGCTGGCTTGCATTTAATGAGCGAGTACTGGAATTAGCCGAAGATCCAAGCACGCCACTGCTTGAGCGATGCAGATTCCTTTCAATATTCTCATCAAATTTAGATGACTTTGTAATGATTCGTGTCGCTACCTTAAAACGGAAAATTGAGAACGGATTTAATAAACCTAATACTGCGGGATACTCCCCACTTCAGTTAATGTCCTTAGTTTCTGAGCGTATTCAAGAGCTTGTGCAACGCCAAACTGATTGCTTTCATAACGCTGTGCTTCCAGGCTTACGTGAACAAGGTATTGATCTAGTTTCATGGGATCAGTTATCAGATGAAGAGCGCGAGCACGTTAATGCAATTTTCACAAGAAAAGTTTTCCCCGTTTTGACTCCGTTAGCAATTGATCCAGCACATCCGTTTCCATACATTTCTGGACTATCACTAAATATTGCGGTCATTTTAAAGGCCTCAGATTCCGAAGCTGAACTTTTCGCACGAGTAAAAGTTCCATCTAATTTACCGCGATTCATTCAAATATCACCTAGCGACACCAAGCGATTAATTGCGACAGAGCATGTGATTATTGCAAACTTATATCAGCTCTTTCAAGGCATGGAAGTTATAAATAACTACATGTTCAGATTAACCCGAAATGCAGATTTAGAAATCGAAGAAGATGATTCAGATGATCTTCTTGCATCGATGGAACAAGAGTTATTGCGTAGAAAATTTGGTCCGCCAGTTCGCTTAGAAGTTGATCGCGATATGGATGCTGATTTACTTGCTACGCTCATGGAAGAGCTAGACATCAATGTTCAAGACATTAGTCGATACAAGTCGCCCCTTGATCTAACTGGCTTAGGTCAAATTGCTGACCTCGATATACCATCCTTGAAGTTCCCATCATGGAGTAATCAAGTTGCGATGGATCTTCGGGCAGTTGATGCAGATGATGACGACGGCTTCTTTGAAGTGATTGCTCGTAAAGAGATTTTGCTGCACCATCCCTATGAGTCATTTAATTCCTCGGTTGTGCGCTTTCTAGAAACAGCTGCACGCGATCCGCACGTGTTGGCTATAAAGCAGACTCTTTATCGAACGTCCGGTGACTCACCAATTGTGCAAGCCCTGATCGAAGCCGCCGAGGCCGGTAAGCAGGTTTTAGCCGTTGTGGAAATCCGCGCACGATTTGATGAACAAGCCAACGTGCGCTGGGCTAGAAAGCTGGAAGACGCTGGAGTTCACGTCGTGTACGGAGTTGTAGGCCTTAAGACACATGCAAAACTCTCGATGGTAGTTCGGCAAGAGAGTGGAACTATTCGCAGATACATCCATATGGGTACTGGAAATTACCACCCTAAAACCGCACGCCTATATGAGGATTTTGGATTGCTCAGCGCTGATGCAATTTTGGGTGATGATGTAAATAAACTTTTCAATCAGCTAAGCGGCTTTGCCCCTCAGACTAAATTTTCGCGAATTTTGGTGGCACCAGGCACCCTACGCGAAGGTCTACTAGAAAAAATTGAGCGGGAAATTCACCATCAAAAGGATGGAAAGCCTGCCTTCATTCGCATGAAGTTGAATTCACTTCTCGATGAAGAATTTATTGAAGCCTTGTATAAAGCATCACAACATGGCGTAAAAGTGGAGTTGGTAGTTCGAGGTATATGTGCAATTCGGGCAGGTGTTCCGGGGCTTTCGGAAAACATTACTGCTCGATCAATATTGGGTCGATTCCTCGAGCACTCACGAATATTTCATTTTGCTAACAACGGAAGTGATGAGCATTGGATCGGTAGTGCAGATTTGATGCATCGTAATTTAGATCGCCGGGTTGAGAGTCTGGTGCAAATTATTCAACCAGATCAAAAGCGCACCCTTAACAGAGCGCTAGATGGATATTTGGCTGATACGACGTCAAGTTGGCATATGCATAGTGATGGTCATTGGGAGAGAGTCAATCGTTCGGTTGACGGCGAGAGATTGGAAGATTTCCAGATGAAGGCAATTGAGTGGTATCGGAATCGCGCATGAATCCAACAGTTATTGCAGCAGGAGCCGTTGTCTGGCGCTATGACGGTGAGGGCAACGTTCATGTTCTCCTGATTCATCGCCCTCGTTACGACGACTGGTCTATTCCCAAAGGAAAATTAGACGAAGGTGAGCAGCTAATTGCTTGTGCGTATCGAGAAGTAATCGAAGAGACACATCTTAAAGTCTCATTTGGTCCTTTCATAACCGAAACTGAATATTCCGTAGCTGATGGCCTCAAGCGGGTTTCTTATTGGGCTGCTCATGCATTTGATCCAAACGATAATTTCGTTGCAAACGCCGAAGCTGATGAGGGTCGCTGGTTGACTATTGAAGAAGCAATTGAGCTAGCTACTCGCGAAAGTGATAAGGAAGTGCTCTCTGTATTCTTTAAATCTCCATTTGATTCCCAAGCTCTGATCATGCTCAGACACGGTAAAGCTCTTGCTCGCGAGGAATGGCTTGGCGGGGATGAGGATCGTCCACTTGATCAACGGGGTTCACTCCAAGCTAAACGAATGATTTCTATCTATCAA
>CAILYP010000094.1:0-3331 GCA_903838475.1 uncultured Actinomycetes bacterium
ACGCATGTCCAAACGGTATCGCTGGTTGGCGGCTTCACCTATATTTAGGAAGACTACCTAAGCTTCGATAGCGGGCTCCGTTCTCACTTGCTGAGAATTGAGTCCGCTTCGTTGTTTATACGCGCGTCGCCACGAGCAGTATTGTGTGCCCATGACTTCACGATTTGGAATTAACTCCTGGCGTTCTCAACCTCTTTCGATGACGATCATTCGTCTCTGGTTAGGAGTGACCTGGACTTATGGTGGTTGGGCTAAGGCAACCGATGGTGGTTACTTAGACAAAGCATCTCCAAATTATTTCGGAGCGCAAATTAGCGGAATGATTGGACACTCACCGGTCTCCTTCCTGTTAAAGCATATGCTCGAGCATGCAACTTTGGTTGCCTGGTTTGTGATGCTTTCTGAATTTGCAATTGGTATCGCAGTTCTCTCTGGAGTGGCGCTTCAAGCCGCAACACTCGGTGGATTTTCGATGGCTATCATTCTTTGGCTATCAGTGAGCTTCCATGTTCATCCATATTTTCTTAGCAACGATCTTCCCTACGCAATCTTGTGGCTTGCCCTCTTCATCATGATTAGGCAAGGCTCACACGGTCGAGGTAGACACGATGGTGGATTAATCCCTAATCTGCGTGATCGCCGTGAAGTAATGCGAATTATTGGAGTTGCATCTGCATCCGTTATTGCAGCACTTGCCGGTGGATCTCTTCGCCCAAAGAAGAATCCAGCGAACGCCGTCATTGCAAAGCTAGCAGATTTAAAAATCGGTACAGTTAAAAAATTTACCGCAATGGATGGATCGCCCGCGTATCTATTTAGAACCAAGGCCGGAGTCTTCGCATACAGTGCGATCTGCACCCACCAAGGATGCACAGTCAATTATGACTCGCTTGGTAACGTGCTGATGTGCCCATGCCATGGAGCTACCTATGACCCTAATAATGGAGCAAAAGTTTTGAGCGGGCCGGCCCCTACGCCGCTTCCCAAGATTACGGTTGCCATTCAGGGCGAGAACATTGTCCAGCAGTAATGTGTTTGAACGAATTTCGTAATCTTGCGTTCACGTTGGTCTGTTATCTTTAAACCATGGCACTTTTTAAACTCGAAATAACTCTTCCAGATCGCCCAGGGTCGCTCGGTGCGGTCGCATCAGCAATCGGATTTGCAGGCGGAGATATCCGAGGGTTGCAGGTCCTAAAGAGTGAAGATGGCCGTGGTTATGATGAAATTACTGTCGCAATACCAGGCACTGATGCCACGGATTTACTGGAAGTGTTGGGCCAAATTGGTGGGGTAGAAGTTCTTACTTGTAATCCTGCTTAATATTATTAATTTTTTAGAATTAGCGTGATGCTGCAATCGCATCTGAAATCATCGAATCTAATGTGCGCGTTGGTTGCCACCCCAAGAAATTTCTAGCTTTGTCTATAGAAGCAATCAGAATGGCAGGATCACCCGATCGAGGTCCTACTTCAACTGTTGGTATCTCACTTCCCACAACCCGAGTGGCAGCATCAATAACTTGGCGCACTGAATATCCTTCACCGCTTCCTAGGTTGACTACTTCATGCCGGCCTAGAGTAATAACCGATAACGCTTTGATGTGGGCCTCTACAAGATCAACAACATGAATATAATCACGAATACAAGTTTTATCAGGAGTTGGCCAATCTGTGCCAAAAATCTTTAGCGGCTCTGATTTTGTAGCATGTAGAACAAGTGGAATCAGATGGGTTTCAGGATCGTGACGCTCGCCAAGCCATCCACTCTCTGTATGCATTGCACCTGCAACATTGAAATAACGCAGTGAAATAGCGCCAATGCCATCGCTTTTGGCGTGTTTCGATAGGAGTTCATCAACTTTGAGTTTGGAAAGTCCATATGGATTTGTTGGCTGAGTTAGAGAGTCCTCAGTTATTGGAGAGTGTTCAGGCTCGCCATAAGTGGAAGCCGAGGAAGAGAAAACAATCTTGAGGACACCTAACTCTTTCATTACATCAAGTAGGTTCGCACTTCCTTCTACGTTGACGCTCAGGTAGAGCTGGGGCTCTTTGACTGATTCACCCACTAGAGATTTACCGGCGAAGTGCATGACAGCTTGGCAACCCTGAATGGCGGTGTGAATCGCCGATTTATCCAGAATAGAACCATTGATAAACGTTGCGCGCGAATCAACCGCATCGCGATGTCCGGTACTGCAATCATCCAAAACATTTACTTCAAAGCCAGCATCTAAGAGCGCTGTAGTTGCGATGGAGCCGATATAGCCGGCGCCACCTGTTACAAGAATTCGGGTCAAAGTTGGACGGCTTTCAATTGATCAGCAGATTGTTCGGCAGCCATATCCATAACGAAAGCACCCATTGCAGATTCTGAACCCGCCAGGTATTTCAATTTATCTGGCGTGCGGCGCACGGATGTGATTTGCCAATGCAAACCCAAGAGGTCGCGGCCAATTTTGGTTGGCGCTTGGTGCCACGAGGCCATGTATGGCATTGGCATATTGAAAACACCGTCTAGGCGAGCCAAGACTTCCTTTGCTATTTCTGGGAAGGAATCGGCTTGCGCATCTGAGAGTTCAGTGAAGTCAGGAACGCGCTTCTTGGGCGCTACGTGAATTTCAAAAGGATACCTGGAAGCAAATGGAACGAAGCCGACCCAGTGTTCATTCTCAGCAACAACTCGAACGCGCTCGTTTAACTCGCGAGCCACGATGTCATCCATTAAGACTCGACCAGTTCTGGCGTGATGCTCTGTTGCTACGGCGAGCATTCGTTCGGTTTTTGGCGTGAGAAATGAGTATGCATAAATTTGTCCGTGAGGATGGGGGAGCGTTACACCCACTTCAATGCCGCGATTTTCAAAAGGAAAAACTTGGACTATATCTGGGTTTTGTGAAATCTCTTTGGTGCGGTCTATCCAAGCGCTCATAACTAAACGAATTTGCTCTTGTGAAAGTTTGCCAAAACTTGAATCATGTTCACTCGTGAAGACAATAACTTCACATTTTCCAACTCCAGCCGGCGTTGATGTGGCGGGTCCCTGCAGTGCTGGTAATTGCCAACCCTCTGGACCACTATTAAGAGAAGGATTCTTATTGTCAAAAACAACGACCGAATAAGTGGAATCAGGAATTTCAGTAAGCAAATCTGACTTCGTGGGACAGATGGGGCAAAGTACCTTAGGCGGCAAAAAGGCTCTATGTTGGCGATGACTTGCAACAACAACCCATTCATTGACGAGTGGATCTAAGCGAAGCTCTCCGACACCCGCTGGCGCTTCGACGGCTCGCTGGTCACTCGCTATCCGAGAAATCTTGGAGTCATCGTAG
>CAILYP010000095.1:0-15037 GCA_903838475.1 uncultured Actinomycetes bacterium
ATCTGTGAAGGAAGATCTTGAGCGTTTACCTGAAATAGAAGATCGTTACCGCAGATTAAATATTGAAGAGCCATACCGTCTAAAAGCCACGGCAATTCGACACCGACTTATGCTTACTCAACGCCGCCATGCAGTTGGCGCTATCCATGAGGAAGGCCGTGACTACGACAGCACGGCGCAACTCCTAAATGATCTGGCGCTGATGCGAACTTCACTCATGGCTCACAAGGGCGAGCTCATCGCCACTGGACTACTTGAGCGAATCATTCGCGCTGTCTCTGCCTTTGGAATTACACATGCAACCATGGATGTTCGTGAGCACTCTGACGCCCATCACCATGCGCTCAAGCAAATATTTGGTGATAGGTATCAAGAACGCACTACCTTAATTTTAGGTGAATTGAAAAACCCAAGTAAAGCTAATCTTGCAAATCTTGATTCAGACGGATTAAAGACTTTAAATACTTTTGTAGCGATTCGTGATCTCATTGAAAAGTTTGGGCCAGAAGTCATTGAAACCTACATAATTTCAATGACCAAGAGCCACGAAGATGTCCTAGCCCCAGTAGTTCTCGCGCAGATTGCAGGCTTGGTTTCGCTACAAGAGCCTAATAAATTCGCGATGGTTGGTTTTGCTCCACTATTAGAAACTGTTGCTGAGCTTCGTGCGGCCGATTCGATTCTAGATTCACTACTTTCAAACCCCGAATACCGTGAACTGGTTCGTCTACGCTCAAATATTCAAGAGGTAATGCTTGGCTATTCAGATTCCAATAAAGATGCCGGTATTGCAACATCTCAATGGGAGATTCATAAAGCACAACGCAAACTACGTGATATCGCTATCAAGCATGGCGTCAAACTTAGACTCTTCCATGGTCGCGGTGGCTCAGTTGGTCGCGGCGGTGGCCCAACATATGACGCGCTAATCGCCCTTCCTTGGGGAACACTTGACGGCCAAATCAAGATGACCGAGCAAGGTGAAGTTATTAGCGACAAATACGCTCTACCGGCACTTGCTCGCGAAAACGTCGAATTGACTCTGGCTGCAGCACTTGAAGCTACGGTCCTTAATCGTTCAGCACGTCAAAGTGTCGAAGATTTAGAAAAATGGAATGCCTGCATGGATGTCATCAGTGATCACTCTTTCTCTGCCTATCGCTCGCTAATAGACCATAAGGATTTACCAGCGTATTTCTATGCCTCAACACCAGTGGAACAACTTGGAGATCTTTTCTTGGGCTCACGACCATCGCGACGCCCAGATGCTTCAAGCGGACTCAGCTCATTGCGCGCAATTCCGTGGGTATTTGGCTGGACTCAATCTCGCCAAATCATTCCTGGTTGGTTCGGAGTTGGTTCCGGATTAAAAGCTGCCAGAGAAGCTGGCAAAACCGATACTTTGAAACATATGCTCAAAGACTGGCATTTCTTTCGTACATTCATTTCAAATGTAGAAATGACAATGGCAAAAACAGATCTTGCAGTATCGCGTAAATATGTTGAAAAATTAGTTGATCCTGCGCTTCATCATTTCCTAGAAACAATCCAGAGGGAATTTATTCTTACTCGAGCAGAGATTCTTCTTCTAACAGATAAAGCCGAGCTCTTAGCGGATCAAGAAATTCTTGCACGTACTCTGCAAGTAAGAGATATTTACCTTGCTCCGCTTCATCTTTTACAAATTTCATTGCTCGAGCATGTACGCCAAGCTGGTGAATCCGATCCCATATTGCATCGCGCACTTCTACTCACTATTAATGGCGTTGCAGCAGGTCTTCGAAACACAGGTTAATTACAAACCTAAAAGTCTGCTCTCGAGCAACTTTTATTAGCTATTGAATTCTTGCTGGGCTAGCTCTAATCCCTTTTCGATGAGTCGTTCCACGGCAAGTGCGCTGCGGGCTATAAAGTCTTCAAGCTCCTTCTTCTCGGTAGATGAGAAAGGCTTAAGAACATAATCAGCTGGGTCTTGCGGCAAAGGGGGGCGACCAACGCCAATACGCACACGATAATAATCTGCGCCCGCAAAATGTTTTGTTATATCTTTTAGGCCGTTGTGGCCGTTATCCCCGCCACCGAGCTTCATCCGAATTGTATTGAATGGAATATCTATTTCATCGTGGATAACAATAATATTTTCAGGAGCGACTTTGTAAAAATCTGCAAGCGCTTTTAGTGGAGCTCCCGATTCATTCATATATAACTTTGACTTAGCAACTGTTACTGCGCTTCCGGCAACTCTAATTTCTGCAATTTCACAGCGCGATTTATGTGAAGAATACTTAACGGTGCTAGCTAAATAATCTGCCACCATATGGCCGGCATTATGCCTGGTGAATGAGTATTGATCGCCTGGATTGCCTAGGCCGAAAACAATCCAGCGATCTGACATCGTTATTCGTTAATTACTTAGATTCTGCTGCTGGAGTTGCTGGAGCAGCTGCATCAGCAACGGCTGCTACTGGGGTCTCTTCTACCGCGGTTGACTTCTCGGATAAGTGAACAACAATCATATGAGGATCAGAAATTAGCTTAGTTCCCGCAGGAAGAACTACATCACCAGCATATTTAGAGGTGTTTGAAGCCATGCCTTGAATGCTGAGTTCGATGAATGAAGGAATCGAGGTTGCTTCAACTTCAACTTCAATTGAGTTATTAACGTGCTCAAGAATTCCATCACGATCATGCTCGCCAGTTGTGTGAATAGGAACTTCAACAGTAACTTTTTCACCGCGGCGAACAACGAGCAAATCTACGTGCTCAAGAATTCCAGTTAGTGGATTTTTTGTAACAGATTTTGGAAGTGTGAGCTCAACCTTGCCATCAAAGTTGACGTCGAGCAGTACGTTAGAAGTTTTAAGAGCAATACCCATTTCCTTTGCAGGAAGCGAGACGTGCTGTGGTTTTGCGCCGTGACCATAAATAACAGCTGGAACTAAGCCAGCCTTGCGATCGCGACGGGAAGCGCCTTTACCAAAACTGGTGCGCGGTGTTCCATTGATTGAAATCTCGGCCATGAGTTGCTGCTTTCTCTAAATATCAAAGTGATATGTACGTGCTCGGAGTGATTACTACAGCACGGTTAGAGAGCAACCCGTCGATTACGGATAATTGCTATCCCTCGCCGTGACGTGGCGCAAGGGTATCTTGAGGGCTGGAGGAAGGGCAAATTCTCTAGATTTGCCTCTAATCAGCCTTGAGGATGATCTCTTCCATGATGGTATCTAGAAGCAAACACCAATTTTCAATCTCCATTTTGGTATCGGCGTAATCATTCACGATTTGGCCCATAGTGTAAGCCTGAAGGAAAACTGACAAAGTCTGAGGTTGCAGCTTTGGATTGGCCCATCCCCTGTGTCCTATTTCGCGAAATAAGTCTGTTAGTGCAAGGTTCAATCTCTCTTGTTCAACCGCCATATATTTTTGCATTCTTGGGGACATCTCTGCCCCAGCAATTGCATTAACTCGCTGCAGTCGTTGTTGCTTTAAATCTGGTGATTGGGTGACTTGTGTGACGCCTCTCAATCCAATCTTAAAAGCATCAAAATCTTTTATGACTAAAAGTTGGGCGATTGCGATAATTGATTGATCTACAAAGGCACCATATCGGCGAACTTGTGCTTGTTCTAGTAAATCTGCAAAATCTTCGAAATGGTGATACATCGAACCTTTAGAAATACCCGACTTATGTAAAACTTCATCACTATTTATTTCATTCAAACTTTCGGTTGTAAGTAATTCTAAAACAATATTTATTAAGGCTTCTTTAGTTGGATGGATTAATGCCATTAACTGAGCCCATCGAAGAGGCTGGTAACAGAACCATCTTCGAATACCTCGCGAATTGCTCGCGCAAGTAATGGGGCAATTGAAAGAATCGTAAGTTTGTCGAAGCGACGATCATCTGGAATTGGTAAGGTATTAGTCATTACCACTTCTGTTGCGCCACTATTTTTTAGTCGCTCAGATGCTGGGCCTGAGAGAACCCCATGTGTTGCAGCAACAATCACTTCGGATGCTCCAGCATCAAGACAGGCATCAACCGCCTTAACAATTGTTCCTGCTGTATCAATCATGTCATCAATGACAACGGCTGTTCTTCCCTTTACATCACCAACGATGCGACCAATTGTGGCTTCATTTGGAACGCGAGGATCGCGAGTCTTATGGATGAAGGCGATTGGGCATCCACCCATCAAATCTGACCAACGTTCAGCAACTCGAACTCTTCCAGAGTCTGGCGAAACAATCGTCAAGTTATTTCGATCAACTTTGCTTCCAACATAATTTGTTAGAAGTGGAAGAGCGAAAAGGTGATCAACTGGACCGTCAAAAAAACCTTGAATTTGAGAGGTGTGAAGATCAACAACCATCAAGCGATCAGCGCCAGCGGCTTTAAAAAGATCAGCCATCAATCGTGCTGAAATTGGCTCGCGTCCGCGATGTTTTTTATCTTGACGGGCATACCCATAAAAAGGAGCAACGACGGTGATGCGCTTTGCAGAAGCACGCTTGAGTGCATCCACCATGATTAACTGCTCCATAATTTGTTTGTTCACCGGAGCTGCATGGCTCTGAATAACAAATGCATCGCTTCCGCGAACGCTCTCTTCGAAACGTACGAAAATTTCTCCGTTGGCAAAATCGTAAGCAGACGTGGGTGTCACTGCGATACCTAAATCGGAGGCAACTTCTTCGGCAAGTTCTGGATAACCTCTTCCAGAAAAGACGCGCAAGCGCTTTTCAGATGAGAGACGAAGTTCGCTCATAGATGATCCCCTTACCCCTATTGCTGGCCTGTTGATGGCTCTGTAGCTCCTGCTTCTCTAGCAGCTTCCGCAGATTTCGTTCCCGACCTCCGACGAAGCACCCACCCTAAAACATTTCGCTGTTTTTCACGAGCGACGCCAATTGCTCCAGCCGGCACATCTTCCGTAATTACCGAACCCGCTGCCGTATAGGCACCATCTCCGATTTTTACTGGTGCGACGAGCATAGTGTCACTGCCCACCCGAACGTGGTCTCCGACCACTGTTTGGTGTTTCTCTACTCCGTCATAGTTAACAAAAATAGTGGCAGCCCCGATATTGGTGCCTATTCCAATCGTGGCATCTCCAACATAGGACAGATGTGGCACTTTGGAGCCTTCACCTAAGGAGACATTCTTCATTTCCACAAATGCGCCTACCTTGGAATGTGCCGCTAGCTTGGTGCCTGGACGTATAAATGAAAATGGTCCGACCGTTGCTTCTGCGCCTATCGATGCATCGCTAGCGCGAGATTCAATTACGGATGCCCCCTGGGAGACGTGAACATTGGTGAGGGTTGTGCGAGGCCCCAGGATGGCCCCGGCCTCGATTTTAGTATTTCCATAAAGTTCGGTGCTCGGGAAAATAGTCACATCATTAGCTATCTCTACCGTCGCATCAATCCATGTAGTGAGTGGATCAATGATTGAGACCCCATTTTGCATATATTCATCGTTCAGACGATCTCGCATGATTGCTGCGCACTGCGCTAGCTGTGATCGGTCGTTGATTCCTAGGGTCTCTGTGTAATCATTTGATTGGATGGCAACACAAACACTTCCGGAAGATTTGATTAATGAGATGACATCGGTGAGATACAGCTCGCTCTGTGAATTATTCGTGGTTAATTTTTTCGAAGCTTCGCGGAGCGCCGAGATATTAAAGATATAGACACCTGTATTAATTTCATCAATTTGTTGCTGATCCTCATCAGCGTCTCGATCTTCAACAATCGCCAAAATTGCTCCGATGTCATCGCGAACAATGCGGCCGTATCCAGTTGGGTCGGGAAGGACTGCGGTGAGAACGGAAGCTACGCTTTCAAGTTCAAAATGTGCTTGGATAAAATCATTTAACGTTGATGTACGAAGAAGTGGGGTATCCCCAGCAACGATTAAAACGCTGCCTTCGGTATTTGTGTCAGCGAGCGCAAGTTGAACTGCGTGGCCCGTACCGTTGCGTTCTGCTTGAAAAGTTTGCTTGGCACTCGGTGCAATCTCGGATAAATGTGCTTCAACTTCTTGGCGATGAGCACCGACAACAACCGAAAGATTTTGTGCCACTGGCTTCACAGCATCAATGACATGAGCAATAATGCTTTTCCCTGCAATCGGGTGGAGAACTTTGGCGCGAGTAGATTTCATTCGAGTGCCTTCACCAGCCGCTAGCACTATCGCAAGTTCGATTGAAACATTGGAATTATTGGAACTAGCCAAAAGTGCCTCCCAACTGTCTACTAGCGTTACGCAAGCTACTTACTGGAGTCGAGCTATTTAAGTCTAATGGTGGCTCCGCCACCAGGTATCGATCCTGGACCCTGGGCTTCAAAGGCCCATGTGCTAGCCACTACACAATGGCGGAACCTGAATTCTCCCTTATTGAGGCGGTTCCTGCAAAAGCAGGTGGGAAAAGTAGAAAACTAAAGGGTTTCTATGACTCTGGCACCGTGAACTGGTCCATAAGCCCTCATCACGTTGGAGACAACCCCGCTTGCACTAAGCGCTACTGTCAAATCAAGTGCGCGTTCTTCATCGGCTACCAAGAACACTACGGTCGGTCCAGAGCCAGAAACTATTCCACCCAAAGCACCATATTCCTCACCGACATCAAGAACTAAACGAAGTGCTGGGCGCAGGGAACATGCAGCAGGTTGAAGATCATTACTCATTGCATCTCCCACTGAAATTGCATCGGCAGCCCTAAGAGCTTGTAAAAGTAGATCACTCGCTTGGGGACGAGAAATATCTAATCCATCTCGAAGTCGATCACATTCTTTGTAAACCGACGGAGTAGAAAGACCGGTTCCAGACATTGCAACTACCCAGTGATAGGTGCCTCGGGCTAGTGCTGGAGTTAATTGGTCTCCTCTGCCTCGGCCAATTGCAATTCCTCCTGCAATCGAAAATGGCACATCACTTCCTAACTGCGCAGCTATTTTTTCCATTTCATCGCGCGATAAGTTCAATTCACAGAGCGCATCGATCGCAACAATTACTCCTGCTGCATCGGCGCTGCCACCTGCCATTCCGCCAGCAACTGGAATCTCTTTCTTTATGTGAATATCAAGATCAGGAGTAGCTCGGTATCTTTCAACCATCAATTGCGCAGCCTTATAGGCCAGGTTCGAAGAATCTAGTGGTACGCCATGAGATGTGGCACCTGAAACTGTGAGGGTGATTCCTCTGCCTTCATTACCCTTTTCTACATACCTCACTGAAACATCATCAAATATCGAAATCGCTTGAAAAACGCTTACAACTTCATGAAAGCCATCGGCGCCAAGGGGTCCAACTGAAAGTTGCAGGTTCACCTTTGCGGGAACTCGTACAACTACGCCTCTAATCATCACATCGCTAGCGTATTGCTTTTACTGCGCCTGTGCGATTCTGATGTAGTCAGCTAAGACGAGGGCTTCTCCTCGGATTGTTGGATCTACGCCAGCTGCTTCAATGATGGAACTTGCATCTTGGCCAAGCACTGAAGAAAGTGCGCTTCTCAACATTTTGCGCCTTTGTGCGAAAGCCCCATCAATGAGAGTAAAAGTTTTCAGGCGCAGCGCCTCATCCCCGGGTACTTCATGTCGATCAAAACGGACTAAAGATGAATCAACATTCGGAACTGGCCAAAATATGCTGCGGCCAACGTTTCCGGCTGGCGTAAGGGTTCCCCACCAAGTGGCCTTCACAGATGGCGATCCGTAACTCTTTGATCCAGGTTTTGCAACTAACCGATCTGCGACTTCACTTTGAACCATCACGACACCGGTTCGCAATGAAGGTAGCTTTTCAAAAGCGCGCAGGAGTACTGGAACTGAGATGTTGTAAGGCAGATTAGCAACAAGCACTGTTGGCGCTGGGCTCAGGGTTTCTAACTGCATGGCATCAAAGTTCATAACTTCTAATTTTTTAGAATCACATCCGTGACGCTCAACCGTAGAAGGAAGCTCGGCTGCTAAGCGACTATCAATTTCGATGACTATTACGCGGGATGCTGATTCTAGTATGGCTAAGGTAAGGGAACCTAGACCGGGTCCAATTTCCAAAGCAATATCACTGGCACCTAAATCGGCTGCCTTAACGATTCTCCGACATGTATTGGGATCAACAACGAAATTTTGTCCCAACTTCTTTGTTGGATTAATTCCAATACGCGCTGCAATTTCGCGAATTTCAGCTGCTCCCAAAAGTGAGATCATTAATTAAACTCACCATATACGCGGATAGTGTTATTAACTATTGCCTGACACAAAACATCAATATCTACCTGTTTAACATCCGCCATCTGGCGTAAAGTATTTGGTATCTGAGCAGGGGTATTAAGTAATCCACGATTAGGCATTGGCGTTAAAAATGGTGAATCTGTCTCAACTAAAATTTGATCCATTGGGGTGAGGGCTAAAGCTTCTCGCAAGTGTGGCGCATTCTTAAAAGTAACTGTCCCAGCAAAAGATAAGTAATAGCCCTTCGCTACGCATTCAAGGGCCATCTGTGCATCGCCAGAGAAGCAATGGAAGACTACTTTTTCAGGAGCTCCAACTTCTTCTAGGGTATCGAGTACTTCTCGGTGCGCATCGCGATCATGAATCATGACTGCCTTATTAACATCTTTGGCAATTTGGATATGGCGCTTAAAGGAATAAAGCTGCTTTTCTCTACCTTCTGGAGCGGTACGAAAGAAATCTAATCCAGTCTCACCTATTGCGCGCACTCGTGGATGCTCTGCAAGTGTAGAAATTTTCAATAAATCACCTTCGAGTTCGGCGGTGACGGGTGCTTCATTCGGATGAAGTGCCACTGCGGCAAGTACGCGCCCTGGGAAAGATTCTGCGCAAGCCACTCCCCAAGCTGATTGAGTTGCTGAATATCCAACTTGAATAACGCGATCTATTCCTACATTTTGCGCCTCATCTAAAATTGCCTTGATGAGTGGTGAATCTGGTTCTGACTCTGTAATAAGTTCAAGGTGTGCGTGATTATCAATGCATACTGATGTAAGCGGTTCGGGAAGAGGTGCAACCTCGCGTTCCTTATCCAGCGAGAAGCGATCTGACATTAGTCCTTACAATTTCTCTTCTAAGCGAGGAAATAACACAGCACCTTTGGTAACAGCAGAGCCAGGTTTCAACTGACCCCAGTTCGCAACATCTGCAATCTTTTGGGACCCAATGTCACCACTTGCTCCAATACTGTCCCATAGCGTCTGAGTGGTAGACGGCATAATTGGATGGAGTAATACTGCCAAGGCGCGAATTGATTCAGCAGTATTGTAAAGAATCGCATCAAGCTCAACTTTACGAGATTCATCCTTAGCCACAACCCATGGTGCTTTCTCTGTTACAAATCCATTAACTTGTTTACAGAACTCCATAACCGCATTAATTCCACCTTGAAAATCTAGTGCGCAAATTGCTAAATCAGCTTTCAGAACTGTTTCTTCTAGCGACTTTTGCAAGGCTGATTCTTGTGCAATTGCAGGAATAACTCCGCCACAATATTTCTCAATCATGGCAATCAGCCGTGAAGCTAGATTCCCAAAATCATTTGCCAGTTCACTTGTATATCGTGCGTTCATATCTTCCCATGAAAAAGATCCGTCTTGACCAAACGGAATTGCACGTAAGAAATAATATCTAAAAGCATCTACACCAAAATGATCAGTGATGTCAGCCGGAGCAATGCCTGTAAGTTTGCTCTTGCTCATCTTCTCTCCACCTACAAGTAACCAGCCGTGGGCGAAAACTTTTCTTGGCACCGGCAAGCCCGCTGCCATCAACATCGCAGGCCAAATAACGGCATGAAAACGCAGAATATCTTTCCCTACCAAGTGCACGTCGCAAGGCCAAGTATCCGCAAATTTCTTTCCACCTTCGGAAGCGGGATCATCGCCAAGCCCTACTGCAGTCGCATAATTTAGGAGCGCATCAAACCAAACATAAATAACTTGGTCGGTATCCCAAGGAACAGGAATACCCCAATCAAAAGTAGAGCGTGAGATAGATAAATCTCTCACTCCACTCTCTAAAAATGCGACAACTTCATTGCGAGCACTTGCCGGTTCGCACGATTCCGGATTATTTTTATAGTGTTCTAGAAGCTGTGGAACAAAAGCTGAAAGCTTAAAAAACCAATTATCTTCAGATAACATCTCGACTGGACGGCCATGGATTTTACATTTACCTTCATCTAAGTCGCCAGGCAGTTTGAATTCTTCGCAGCCAATGCAATATGGGCCTTCAAACTTTCCTGCATAGATATAGCCGTTATCTTTTAATAATTGCATAAACCGCTGAACGCGCTCTTCATGGCGAGGTTCAGTAGTGCGGATGAAATCATCGTTTGCAATATTTAACGCTTTCCAGTTTGGCTTCCAGGCCTCTTCAACAAGTCGATCACACCACTCTTGAGGAGAGACCTTATTGTCGTTGGCGGTATTCATGACTTTCTCGCCATGCTCATCTGTGCCAGTTAAAAACCAAACAGACTCACCTTTTTGGCGATGCCAACGCGTAAGAACGTCCCCGGCGACAGTTGTGTACGCATGCCCAATATGAGGGGCATCATTCACATAATAAATGGGGGTCGTTAAGTAAAACGACTTTTGCGTTGATGTCATTAGGGAATCTTATCCTTTTTTATTATTGGTTTTTTGACTCACCATTGCATCAAATACCGTGCGCTTTGCTACACCGACCTCTTTCGCAACGGCAGCGATAGCCTCTTTTCGCGCCTCACCAGCCGACTCTCGTACCAGAACTTTGCTCACAAGCTCATCATCCGTGAAAGTTCGAGATTCTGGGTTAAATCCCTCAATAACAATTGTTAACTCACCTAATATTTCTTTAGATAGAGCCCAATCCAAAATTTCACTTATTGGACCTCGCGCAACTTCTTCATAAGTCTTAGTCATTTCTCGGCAAACAGCAATGCTTCGATCGGCACCAAAAGCTTTTTCCATATCTTGAAGTGATTCAACTAAGCGATGTGGTGCTTCAAAAATGATTATGGTTCGTTCTTCTTCGGCGCGAGCTTCATACCAGGCAAGTCGAGTACCTGAACTCCGGGGAGGAAAACCATCAAAACAAAAAGTGTCGCTCGGGAGGCCAGAAAGTAAAAGGGCTGTAGTTACCGCACTTGGCCCGGGCAGTACCTGAATCTGAATTTTTCTACTAACAGCTTCGCGCACCAATCGATATCCTGGATCACTAATGCCGGGCATCCCAGCATCACTCACAACCAAGAGATCTTTACCTGTTTCAAGAATTTCAATTAAACCCGAAAGCCGTTCGATTTCATTACCTTCAAAAAAGGATATTACTTTTGCTTGGTGTCGAATCCCTAAGTCCTGGCATAACCGTGCAAAGCGACGCGAATCCTCGGCCGCAACATATTCGACAGATTCAATACATTCTTTGAGTCGAGTCGAAGCATCACCAGAGTTACCCAATGGAATAGCGGCCAGTATTAACACCGACATATTCTCGCAGGCTCTAGGCTAAGCACATGACCGTATCTCTAGCGAAGGCCAAAAATGGCCTCACCGCCTTAGGGTTCACGCTCCTCGCCCTCGCATTTCGCTTATGGAACGTAGGTAGCCCAAAGGGATTCATCTTTGACGAGCTCTACTACGCAAATAACGCGCACTCCCTCATAAAGCATGGTGTTGAGCTACACGGGGATGGCCAACCAGAATTTATCGTGCACCCGCCAGTAGGCAAATGGCTTATTGGGTTAGGAATAAAACTCTTTGGGTTTAACGAATTTGGTTGGCGATTTGCATCAGCAGTTGTCGGGTCTCTTGCCGTTGGATTAATTTACTTGGCTGCAAAAGAACTATTTAATAATTACTTCCTTTCGTGCACCGCGGCAATTTTGACGATTCTAGATGGAATTCATTTGGTGCTTTCTCGCACTGCACTTTTGGATATATTCCTCATGTTCTTCATTCTCCTCGCTTTTTATCTCATTCTTATTAGTAAACCTTGGTTGGCTTCACTATCCATAGGTCTTGCGCTCGCAACTAAATGGAGCGGTATTTACTACATAGTCGCCTTTGGAGCATTTTTACTTTATTCAGATTACCGCCAAGAAAAAGCGCTAGAAACTGAACACCCTATTCGTGAAGTGGCAATAAGAAAATTATGGAAGCGTTTTATTCAATTTGCAGTTATTCCAATCGCGACATATATCGCTTCGTGGGCAGGTTGGTTCATCACATCTACAGGATGGGATCGGAGCTGGTCAGGTTCGGCTGTTAAATCTTTTATTCACTACCACGCTGAAATGTGGAACTTTCATACTCATCTGACTACGAGTCATCCATATGCAGCCAATCCATGGAATTGGCTCTTCATGGGTAGGCCTACTTCGTTCTTTTATGCCACGCCTAAAGGTTGTGGGACTTCATCGTGCTCGCAAGAAATTTTTGCACTTGGCACGCCGATTTTATGGTGGACCGGACTGATTGCACTGTTCATAACATTTGGATACTGGGTAGCTCGTCGCGAATGGCAGAGTGGATTAATTCTGCTTAGCCTCGCTGCTGGATATGCTCCATGGTTCTTAATTCAAAAACGCACAATGTTTACTTTTTATGCAATTGTTTTCGAACCATTTTTAATTTTGCTAATTGTCTTCGCTATTTCTAAATTCCTTGAATCTGGGGTGTCAGAAGAGTCAGAAGAAGAGGAGAACGTAGTTTGGCCCTGGCGTTTATACGTTGTATATGGCTATATCGTTTTGGTTGCAGTCAATTTTTGGTATTTCCTACCACTTTATATTGGGAACATAATTAGTTACAGCTCTTGGTTTCATCATATGTGGCTGCCTTCTTGGATTTAAAATTTACTCGTTAACAGCCCGTCCATTATCTTTGGCAGCAGCCTCAGCAAGTTCTTGATCAAATAGCTCACTTCGCGCGGGAACATCAAGCGCTTTAAGCAACTCTTGCTCAGCACTCCATACGCCTGGAATTGTGAGATCAATAATGCGCTTCGGGGTAATCGCCTTCGCCGCAGTTGTGTATGTAGGTCGCGGGACACTTACTGGATCCCAACCAGGTTCACCTTTAGGAATCACAACTACACCAGAACGTTCAGCTCGCTCTGAAAGTGGGATCCAATGATCGTTCTCACCTTGTGTATGTGGATTTTGTGAATAACTAAGTGGCGAGGTTCGAATTGGTGTCTGCGTAATTTTCTCTATTGCCTTTAGGCGTCGTATTTTAAGTTGTGATGCAACAACTTGCCGGCGAACATTTACAAAATAAATTGCAAGCGCGGAAAAGGGGATAAGAAGCATTGACCATGCGATAAAACCTAGAACCGCAATTATGAATGAAGCCACAAAAAGAGCCGTCAGCCCAGAAAAAATAGTTCTTCGTTGCGTGATTTGCTTTCGTTGTCTCTCTTTTTCTTCAATATCTGGCAGGAAGGAGGTGGACTGTGAACCTACAACTTTCATTGCCGTTTTGAATTTTTCGCCACTTCGCCCAGACGAATCATCGTGGGTGGATATCCATCGTGGAAGAAAATATGCGACCCACATACCAATGATGATGAGGTAGATGAGCCCAGATGCCATGGGTAAAAAATATCTTCTTATGACCCGAAAAATGGGGATTTAGACCACTATGTCCGTTTTAAATATTTGGGTTTTCTTTAACAAAAGTACTGTGGTCTCGCCAATCCCCATTGATATGTAAGTAACGAGGTCGAAGGCCTTCGTAAATGTACCCAGCCTTTTCTGCAACCTTTTGCGATGGCGAATTCTCGGGGCGCAGATTAATTTCTATCCGGTGCAGTTTCAGCTCTGTAAAAGCATAGTTTGTAAGGGCAGCGACTGCTCTGGTTGTGTATCCGCGATTGGCATATCGCTGATCAATCCAATAACCAATATGCCCACCTCGATAAGCACCAAAGGTAACTCCGCCAAGAGTTACTTGCCCAATAAATCTCTCTTGGGCTGTCTCTTTGACCCAGAGCCCAAATGAATAAGATCGCCCGGCTCGAGCTTCTTTGTTTTGGAAATGAATCATTTCTGAATAGGTCGGCAGTGGACTTTGACCTTCAATGTCGGGGCGAGTCGCCTCCCACTCATTTAGCCAATCTCGATTAACTCGTCGTACCTGATTCCAAATATCTCGATCTCGATAACGCAATAAACGAAGCGTGATTTCCTGATCTTGAATTTGTGGTCCCCGAAAGAACATTAGGTGGCTCGCTCTAGAAGGATGACATCCACGATTTCACCCTTTACTGCGCCAGGTGAGTCCCCGGCAATAGCTATGAGCCCTTGGGCATCTGAAAGCGTTGCCAAAGTTTCTTGGTCTGCCAGCGCCGTCACTGTTAATTTTCCATTTTGAACAATCGAAGCTCGCACAAGTGATGTTGTACCAATCGGAGACTCAATATCGTGCGTAAGGGTAGCTTTCAAAATAGTACGGTGAATATTTGCAGCTCCAAGCATTGTACGAATCATTGGACGAACGAAGAGTTCGGCAGAAAGATAGGCTGCGATTGGATCTCCAGGAAGTGTTATCACCGGAGTTTTATCAGGCCCAATTGTTCCAAAATTATGGCGTCCGCTATTTTCAATATTTGGAATAACTGTCGTTATTTCACCCATTTCACTTAGTACGGCGGTAATTAAATCAAAAGATTCATCTTGGCTTTCGCCACTAATCACAATGAGGTCGGCCCGAACCAGCTGATCCTCGATAACCATTTTGAGTTGCTCATGATTTTCTGGAATCGAATGGACTCGATAGCCCATCGCTCCAGCCTCTTTCACAGCCGTGGTCAACATCCAAGAGTTTGACTCGTATTCATCTTCGGAATCTTCCAACCGATTACCGGGCTCGACTAAATCATCGCCAGCAGAAATGACAACGACGCGTGGGTGTGGTCTTGTCGGAAGATGGTCTAAACCAATTGAAGCGGCTAAGCCAATCTGGGTTGAACGAATTCTTGAGCCTTTTTTCAGAACATGGCGATCTCCAGCATAAATATC
>CAILYP010000096.1:0-14792 GCA_903838475.1 uncultured Actinomycetes bacterium
AGTTCCGTTGGATAGATTGAATCCCCCGATATTCTCGCCATTTGTGAAAACCTGAGGAATGATTTCACCAAAGCCAAGGGTAACTAGGGCGAGGTAATCACTCTTAAGCCGAAGAGTTGGTGCGCCGATAATGATTCCAAAGAATCCGGCAATCAGCGCGGCGATAATCATCACAAGCCAAAACGAAAGATGCAACCCCGGAGCTTTATTTGGACTCATCGAGCCAAAGTGGAAAGTGACCTGATTGAAGAAACCAGACATAAACCATCCAGCGGTATAGCCACCGAAAGCCCAGAAAGCTACGAAGCCCAAATCAAGAAGACCGGCATATCCAACAACAACGTTGAGGCCGAGTGCACAAATAACCCAGACCAGTGATTCATTCAACGTTGATGGAGGAAGCCAGGTTTGAAACCATGTCTGGACTGCATCGGGAGTTTTATCGAAGAGATAGGTAAAGAAAGACCAGACGCCGATAGCAATGAGAGTAAGGGAGATAGCCCAGCTACGAGCACTTGCAGCATTTCTTTGTTTCCTATTTTTGCGTCTCAATGAGCTTAATGAAATAGCCATGGGATCACACCTTTTCCGTTACTTGCTTGCCCAAAAGGCCGGCAGGCTTGAAGACCATTAAGAGAATTAAAATTGAGAAGACAACTGTTTGAGACCACTGCTGCCCTAGCCCAATGGGAAGACCGTCATTCAACCCTTGAATCAATCCAATCAGAATTGCGCCAAGCACCGCTCCTTGCAGATTACCAATACCGCCAAGCACCGCAGAAGTAAATGCAATCAAGCCCAACTGATACCCAAGATTGTAAGAAGTTAAGCCACGGGTCTGTTGGAAAAGAAGACCGGCAACTCCTGCCAGCGATCCACCCAGTGCGAAAGTAAATGCAATAGTGCGGTTAACGTTAATTCCCATGAGGCGAGAAGCATCCTGATCTTGAGCAGTTGCTCGCATTGCTTTACCTTGGCGAGTCTTAGTTACGATAAATGAGAGTGCAATCAAAATTGGAATTGTTACAGCGAATGAGATCAACGTTGTATAGGGAAGCTTTACTGAACCCATCATCAAACTTCCATGTGGCAAAACACTGCTCCATGTTTTCTGGCCGGAACCATTCCAACGAAGACCCACAAATTGAATCATAAATGAAACACCTACCGCAGTGATAAGCGGAGCTAGCTTTGGGGCTCTACGCAACCGACGATAGGCGAATCTTTCAATAAACACATTTATTCCACCGCAGAAAACCATGACCGAAATCAGAGCCAAAGCGAAGACAAGCCATCCCATGGGACTGGACTTTGTTTGGTGAAACCACAGCGCGATGAAATGAGCAGAAAAGAGGCCACCGAGCATGAATAGGTCGCCATGAGCAAAATTAATGAGCTCGATGATGCCGTACACAAGTGTGTAGCCCAAAGCAATCAGAGCATAAAGGATTCCATTGGAGAGGCCAATGAGTGTTACTGCGGCGAACTGCGACGGGGCTTTGAGAAGATTTATAACGAGCCAGAAAATCAACATTGCGAGGATTGCGAAACCAAAACTTCTCTCGATGATTGCTCGACGAGCTTGTCTCGCTTTATAACTCTTGTTAGCCACCAGGACCTCTTCTTCGCG
This sequence comes from uncultured Actinomycetes bacterium, assembly GCA_903838475.1. GTDB lineage: Bacteria > Actinomycetota > Actinomycetes > Nanopelagicales > Nanopelagicaceae > PALSA-747. The sequence continues at coordinate 1,631 of CAILYP010000096.1, forward strand.
TGTGCGTTAATTAGATAAAAATAAAATAGACGAATGGGGCCTGCAAGTGCAAGCCCCACCCATCGTCGAGATTTTATGCAATCAAGAAATTACTTAACTGTCCAAGCCTTAAGCGTGGTTTCGTCATTGTTCTTGATTATTTCGATTGTGATGTCCTTAGCAAGTGTGTCACCTGAAAGTGTGCTGATTCTCAGCGTCTTTCCAAGTACTGACTGCTTAGCAGGAATTGAAATACCTGCTCCTGAGAAGACAGCGTTGTTGATGCTCTTACGTGTTCCATCTGACTTAGCAATTGCAGCCAAGATAACTTGGATTGCTGCTACGCCGTATAGAGGGTATGAACCAACTGGATCCTTACCGTATGCCTTCTTGTAATTCTTCACAAAGTTTGCTCCCGCACCCTTTGGATCATTAGCAAGTAGGAGATCTGTTGAAAGACCGGCAAAGCTGAGGTACATACCTTGAGCTTCTGGCATCTTGTTGAGGTCTGGGTAACCGGTGAATCCATCTGGACCCATAATCTTTACCGCAGTGTTATCGCCAAGAACAGCAACCTTATCCTTCACAAGCTGTCCACCATTGTTATCGAAAATTCCGCCAATGTAGACCATGTCAGGGTTTGTGCCCTTGATCTTTGTGAACAAAGCTGTGTAGTCGGTCTGCTTAGCATCCCAACCTTCACCAGCAGGACCTGAAGAAAGAACGTTTAGACCGATCTTCTTTGCCTCTGTTGTGAACGCCTGTGCTACGCCTTGTCCGTATGTCTGTGTATCATTCAAAACATAAACGTTCTTGATACCGATTGACTTTGCGAACTGTGCAGCAGCTGAACCTTGGTTATCATCTGTTGTACAAACACGAGCATAGTTACGTACGCCATTAGGGTAGTAAACATCTGGCTCGCCTGGGTTCCAAGCCTTTGTGAGACCTGGGTTTGTGTTTGCATCAGAGACCATGAGCATTGGGCCCTTTGGATCTTGGTTCAGAACTGGAACGATAATCTTTGCGCAACCAGAATTGTAAGTTCCCATTACAGCAACTTCATTCTTATTAGCTACGTGTGCTTGAGCGTTAGCTGCGCATTTAGCAGCATCCCATGAGCCAGCAGCGGCTGTTGCGTTGTCATACTTCTTAAATGAGACCTTGAATTTACCGGCAGTGTAATTGATCGACTTTAGGTACAACTCGATTGCCTTGTTAGTTGAATCATTTGAGTCAAATGATGAACCTTGTAGAGGCAAATCACTTGAGATAATGAGAGTCTTTGTAGCCGCATCAGCTTGTGTGATGGTTCCAGCTACGAGAGCTGTCGCGGCAAGTCCTGCTGCAGCAACAACGCTTACAAAACGGTTTAGTTTTGTCATAATCGTTATGGTCAACCTTCCTAGTTATTTCCAAAAGTCCCGGGACAGGGAGGCCGTTAGGCTATATGCGTGGGGTGATTTACTCAACCGAAAAGGCACTCATTTAGAGCCCGCTTGGGTTAATTTTTCGTTACTTTTGCCGGTTTTTGCAGTTCTACGCGGAATCTGGCGAGCGACCACCTGGATTACTTTTCGGGGACGGCGTCAGGAGAAATAACAGCCTGGGCAACCTCTTTCATCGAAATTCGCCTATCCATAGCCGCCCGTTGAATCCAGCTAAATGCTTGTGGCTCGGTGAGATTTAGAGCAGCCATCAAAATCCCTTTTGCCCGATCAATTACTTTTCGCGTCTCAAGTCGCTCGTGCAGATCAGCAACCTCCTCCGACAAACTTTTCATCTGTTGGTGTCTACTAATTGCAATCTCAATAGCAGGAACTAAGTCAGAGATACTAAAGGGTTTAACTACATAGGCCATTGCTCCCGCATCGCGAGCTCGCTCTACGAGTTCGCGTTGACTAAAAGCAGTAAGCATAAGAACTGGGGCGATATCAATGATTTGTTCTGCAGCAGAAATCCCATCAAGCTCTGGCATTTTTACATCTAAAATCGCAAGGTCGGGTTGGTGCTCTTTTGCTAACGCAATGGCTTCAACTCCGTTTGTCGCTTGCGCAACTACGGTATATCCAGCTTCAGTCAACATCTCGACTAGATCTAGTCGAATAATGGCTTCATCCTCGGCAACAAGGATTCGCGGGGAAACCTTGGCCGTGCTCTCATTTGTTGATGTACTCATGTGCCTCGAGTCGGATTTGAACCGACACTGTGCGGATTTTGAGTCCGCCCTCTCTACCGTTGGAGTACCGAGGCGTTAAAGCTGATTAAAACTGATTGAAGCTGATTAAAACTGATTGACGGGAAGTTTATAACGCAGAAGAGGTATGAGCGAATTAGAAGGGTTGTGTTACTTGCGATACGCGGGAGCCACGCCGTCTACAGCATCTCCAACCACATGCACTCGCATCGCGTTTGTTGATCCAGGTATCCCTGGAGGCGCTCCAGCAATAATCATTACCGATTCGCCTTTCTTCGCCCTACCTGAATTAAGCAAAATTGTATCCACTTGCTTCACCATCTCATCGGTATGATCAACTGATGGAGTGATGATTGGTTCAATCCCCCAAGAAAGTGAGAGTTGGTTATAGACAGCGTCCTCTGGCGTCAACGCCAAAATAGGGATGGGTGAACGTAATCTAGACATCCGCCGGGCCGAATCACCGCTCTGGGTAAATGCGACGAGGAATTTAGCTCCAACAATTGCTCCAACTTCGGTCGCAGCCTTTGTGATTGCTCCGCCCTTTGTATGGGGTTGATGTTGCAAAGGCGCGATCTTATCCAGCATAGCTTCTTCGGTTCGTTCGATTATGCGTCCCATCACGGTCACTGCTTCTATCGGAAACGCACCGACGCTAGTCTCTCCAGATAGCATCAACGCATCTGCGCCATCTAGAACTGCATTCGCACAGTCGGTCGCTTCGGCTCTAGTAGGAGTTGCGTTCACGATCATTGAGTCAAGCATTTGAGTTGCAACAATCACGGGCTTTGCTTGCTCGCGAGCTAAGGTAATACATAATTTTTGAACGAGCGGAACTTCCTCGATTGGCATTTCAACTCCGAGGTCACCACGAGCCACCATAATTCCATCGAAGGCAGTAACGATCTCCTGAAGGTTTTTAACTGCCTGAGGTTTCTCAATTTTGGCAATTACTGGGCGATGGATTCCAACCTCATCCATGATGCGATGCACATCATCTATATCTGATGCGTTACGAACGAATGAAAGAGCGATGAAATCAGCTCCAGCGCTTAAGCCCCAACGAAGGTCCTCGATATCCTTTTCCGAAAGTGCAGGGACGGACACTGATACTCCGGGCAGATTAATACCTTTGTTATTACTGACAAAACCTGGCTGAATCACCTTAGTGATTACTTCATTGCCTCTGACTTCAGTAACTTCAACTTCAACTTTTCCGTCATCGATAAGAATTCGATCCCCAGCTTTGCAATCCCCTGGGAGACCCTTAAATGTCGTGCCGCAACGCTCTTTAGTTCCCTCAACCTCATCGGTGGTGATTGTAAAAACATCGCCACGGAATAACTCATGTGGGCCATCTTTAAATCTAGCTAAGCGAATCTTGGGGCCTTGCAAATCGACAAGGATTGCCACAGATTTACCAGCAGCAGTAGCCGCCGCCCGAACGCGATCTAAGCGATTTTGATGCTCCTCATATCCCCCATGCGAGAGATTTAATCTGGCCATATTCATGCCAGCAGCAATCAGTTCAGCAACTTTCTCTGGTGACTCAACGGCTGGACCCATCGTGCAAACAATTTTCGCTCTACGCATATAGGCAGTCTAAACCATCAACGGGCGCGCGGTTGGCTCAATGGGTGCTGGTAGCTGGGTCTCTCCAACAAGATATTTATCAACCGATGCCGCAGCACTTCTGCCTTCTGCAATTGCCCAGACAATGAGAGATTGTCCACGACCAGCATCTCCAGCAACGAAAACACCTTCGACATTTGTGGCGTATTCACTATCGCGTTTGATATTTCCGCGGTCATCGAATTCCACTTCTAGTTGTTGAAGGAGTTCACTCTTCTCTGGGCCAACAAATCCCATCGCAAGAAAAACAAGATCAGCGCGAATTTCACGCTCACTTGCTGGAACTTTTTCAAACTTACCATTTTCAAATTTACTCTCAACCATTTTGATAGCTCGTAGATTTCCGTCTGAATCTCCAAGAAACTCTTCTGTCGATACTGCAAAGATTCGCTCTCCGCCTTCTTCGTGTGCACTACTAACCCGATAGACCATCGGGTAGGTTGGCCACGGCTGTGAACCAGGTCGCTCATCAGTTGGACGTGGCATGATTTCTAGTTGCGTAATACTTGCAGCGCCTTGACGGATAGCAGTTCCAAGGCAGTCGGCTCCAGTATCTCCGCCTCCAAGAATAATTACATGCTTGCCTGCGGCATTAATGGCGGGTTCGTCTGTGAGTTCAGATAATCCTTGTTTATTTCCCCAAGGTAAGTACTCCATCGCTTGATAAATACCATGTAATTCACGTCCGGGTACGTTGAGATCGCGCCAATTTGTTGCCCCAACGGCAAGTACAACCGCATCGTATTTAGCTTTCAATTGTTGGCCAGTGATGTCAACGCCAACATTGACTCCAGAGCGAAACCTTGTTCCTTCGCCACTCATTTGCGTTATTCGTCGATCAACAATGCTCTTCTCCATTTTGAATTCAGGAATTCCATATCTAAGGAGTCCCCCAACTTTTTCACCACGTTCATAGACTGCCACTGTATGCCCAGCGCGGGTCAATTGCTGCGCCGCAGCTAATCCAGCTGGACCAGACCCAATTACTGCAACTGTTTTGCCCGAAAGTCGATCCGGTGGCAATGGTTGAACATCACCATAATCAAATGCTTCTTCGATAGTACGAAGTTCAATCTGTTTAATGGTGACAGGGCTGCCGTTAATTCCAACAACACACGCCGTCTCGCACGGAGCCGGGCAAAGTCGACCAGTAAATTCTGGGAAATTATTGGTTGCATGCAAACGCGCAATAGCTTCCTTCTTCTCCCCGCGCCAAATTAAGTCATTCCATTCAGGAATCAGATTCCCAAGTGGACAACCTTGATGGCAAAAAGGAATCCCACAATCCATACAGCGACTGGCTTGCTTCTGTAGATCGCTAAAATCCTGATTCTCATAAACTTCTTTCCAGTCTTGAATGCGCACGTCTACCGGACGACGAGTTGGTGTCTCTCGGGCGACTGTTAAAAAACCCTTTGGATCGGTCATTAGATTGCCTCCATAACAACTTTGTCCACATCTAGTCCATCTCGCTCTGCCCGCGCCATAGCTGCAAGAACTCGCGCATAATCACGAGGCATCACTAGAGAAATTCGCGACTTAGCACTCTCCCAATCTGCCAAAAGTGCGTTAGCTACAACTGAACCTGTTTCAGTAAAGAACAATGAAAGTATCTGCTGGAGACGCTCCTCTTGATCTGCTGGTAGCGCCAAAATATCGACCATATCTGGGTTAACTAAACGATCATCTAGATCGAGAACAAATGCGCGCCCACCTGACATTCCAGCGGCAAAGTTTCGTCCGGTGCGCCCCAAAATCAGAACTTCTCCGCCGGTCATATATTCACAACCATGATCGCCTATTCCTTCGACAACCGCAGTTGCCCCAGAATTACGAACGCAGAAACGTTCGCCAACAATTCCACGGATAAGAATCTCACCGCTTGTCGCGCCATAGCCGATGACATTTCCAGCAATGATATTTTCCTCGGAAGGGAAAGTCGCTTTCTCGTCGGGACGGACAATGACGCGTCCCCCAGAAAGTCCCTTGCCGACATAGTCGTTGGAATCCCCGTAAAGACGCAACGAGATTCCTTGTGGGATAAAAGCTCCAAGGGATTGACCAGCTGAGCCATGGAGAGTGATATCAATCGTTCCAGCAGGTAAACCGACTGCGCCAAAGCGCCGAGTAATTTCTGCGCCCAACATAGTTCCCACTGTTCGATTAACGTTTCGAATTTCAGAGGCGATACGAACGGGCTCACCGTTAGTCAAAGCAACTTCTGAGAGCTTAATGAACTCATTATCCAGGGCGCCTTGAAGGCCGTGATCTTGGGTAACCATATTTTTACGTGCTCCAGCAATTGTTGGAGGTAGAAGCAATGGAGAGAGATCTAGTCCGCTTGCCTTCCAATGGTTGAGTGCATCTTTTGTCTCTAATACTTCGACTTGGCCGATAGCTTCATCAAGTGTTCTAAATCCAAGTTGAGCAAGCAATTCTCGGACTTCTTCGGCAATATATTCAAAAAATGTTTCAACAAATTCAGGTTGGCCTGAGAATTTTGCGCGCAGTTCAGGGTTCTGAGTTGCAACACCAACTGGACATGTATCGAGGTGACAAACTCTCATCATGATGCAGCCTGAAACAACGAGTGGGGCGGTTGCAAATCCGAATTCTTCAGCGCCTAGTAACGCAGCAATAACAACATCTCGCCCAGTTTTCATTTGACCATCGACTTGCACAACGATGCGATCACGTAAACCATTGAGCATTAACGTTTGCTGCGTTTCAGCCAGTCCTAACTCCCACGGAGCGCCTGCGTGCTTGAGTGAAGTAAGTGGAGAAGCACCTGTTCCGCCATCATGTCCGGAAATAAGTACGACATCGGCGTGCGCTTTAGAGACTCCTGCAGCGACAGTTCCAACGCCAACTTCGGCAACTAGTTTGACATGAACGCGGGCTTGGTTATTTGCATTTTTCAAGTCGTGAATTAATTGAGCAAGATCTTCAATTGAATAAATATCGTGATGAGGCGGAGGCGAAATTAGGCCAACACCTGGAGTTGAGTAACGTACTTTGGCAACCCATGGATAAACCTTGTTACCAGGAAGCTGGCCGCCCTCACCAGGCTTAGCACCTTGTGCCATTTTGATCTGGATATCAGTTGCGTTTACTAGGTAATTACTTGTGACACCAAAACGACCACTGGCGACTTGTTTAATCGCAGATCGGCGCCAATCTCCATTGCTATCTTTTTCATAGCGATCTGGATCTTCACCGCCTTCACCACTGTTGGACTTTCCACCTAAGCGGTTCATGGCAATTGCCAAGGTTTCATGAGCTTCTTGTGAAATCGAACCAAATGACATTGCGCCAGTAGCGAAACGTTTCACTATTTCTGAAATCGGCTCAACATCGTCAATACTTATTGGCGTGCGAAGTCCGTCTTTGAAACTAAATAGGCCACGCAAAGTCATCAGGGATTTAGATTGGTTATCGATACGACTGGTGTAGCGCTTGAAAACGTCATACCGCTTAGCCCGTGTTGAATGTTGCAAGGTAAAGACTGTCTCTGGATCAAAAAGGTGAGGCTCACCTTCGCGGCGCCACTGATATTCCCCACCAATTTGTAGCTTCTTGGATCCGGGAACTTCCCCGCCTGGAGGATATGCAATGTGGTGACGCTTAATGGTCTCTTCTGCAATTACATCAAGTGACACTCCACCCAAACGCGAAGTAAGACCAGTGAAATATTCATCAACTACTTCACGTGAAAGACCAATTGCTTCAAATACTTGAGCGCCGGTGTATGAGGCAATGGTCGAAATTCCCATCTTGGACATGACTTTTAGTACGCCTTTACCCAGCGACTTGATGAGATTAGCGACGGCTTTCTCGGGTGTAATTCCCTTAATGACCCCTTGGCGTACCAAATCTTCAGCACTCTCCATCGCAAGGTATGGATTTACAGCTGCAGCTCCAAAACCAACAAGGAGCGCAATATGGTGAACTTCGCGGACTTCACCTGATTCAACGACAAGCCCAACTTGGGTGCGCGTTTTTTCACGAATCAAATGGTGATGCACTGCAGATGTCAATAGAAGTGAGGGAATAGGAGCATCTTCTGAGTCGCCATCGCGGTCTGATAAAACAATGATGTGAGCACCATCTTTAATGGCTTGTGAAACTTCAACGCGAATTTCTTCAATACGATTTCTAAGGGCTTCTCCCCCACCAGCAACCGGGAAAAGTCCGCGGACAACGTGTGCGTGAAATCCTTCTTGATCGCCTTCAGCATTTGCGTGAATAATTTTTGCAAGTTCATCATTATCAATCACGGGGAAATCAAGTGTGATTTGTTTACATGATTGCGGTCCGGGATCCAGAATATTGTGCTCAGGACCCAAACTACCGCCAAGGCTCGTTACTAACTCTTCGCGGATTGCATCAAGGGGTGGATTTGTGACTTGAGCAAAGAGCTGAGCAAAGTAATCAAAAAGTAGCCGCGACTTATCTGAGAGAGCTGCGATTGGAGTATCAGTTCCCATTGAACCAAGAGGTTCAAGTCCCGACTTTGCCATTGGGGCAACAATGATGCGTAACTCTTCCTCTGTATACCCAAATGCGCGTTGGCGGCGAACTACAGATGAATGCGGATAAATAATATGTTCTCGAGCAGGCAAATCTGCAAGCCTTACAAGACCTTCATCAAGCCATTCACCATAGGGATGCGCATCTGCAAGTTGATCTTTTATTTCACCATCTTCGATGATACGACCTTCTTCAACATCTACAAGAAACATGCGCCCAGGCTGTAAGCGGCCTTTACGCTCAATGTTTGCTGGATCAAAATCCAAAACACCAACCTCTGAAGCAAGAACTACCAAGCCATCTTTTGTTACCCAGTAACGCGAAGGCCGCAGTCCATTGCGATCCAAAACTGCTCCAAGTTGAACGCCATCAGTAAAAGTTACACATGCCGGCCCATCCCAAGCCTCCATCAAGCTTGAATGGAATTGATAAAAATCTCGACGATTCTTCGGCATTGTCGAATGGTTTTCCCATGCTTCTGGAATCATCATCAAAATCGCATGAGGCAACGAACGACCACCCAGGTATAGCAATTCAAGTACTTCATCAAAAGAGGCAGAGTCACTTCCAGCCTGATCTACTATTGGAAATAGTCGATTTAAATCACCGGGAATCAATTCGGACTCAAGGAGAGCTTCGCGAGCCCTCATCCAGTTTCGATTTCCTTTAACCGTATTGATTTCGCCATTGTGTGCGATAAATCGATATGGATGAGCAAGTGGCCATGATGGGAAAGTGTTTGTCGAGAAACGGGAGTGCACAATTGCGAGTGGCGAAACGACACGCTCATCTGATAAGTCAGGAAAGAACTCTTCGAGTTGGCCTGTGGTCAGCATTCCTTTGTAAACAATTGTGCGAGTTGAAAGTGATGCAAAATAAACTGGGAATCCGTGCTCAGCGCGCTTTCGGAAACAAAAAGCTAGGCGGTCTAATTGCAGATCCTCTTCTTCATTTTTTCCAGAAATAAAGAGTTGGACAAATTTTGGCATCACTGAAACTGCGGTTTTACCAAGGGACTTAGCATTGGTAGGCACATCTCGCCAACCAAGAATTATTAATCCTTCTTCATCGGCAATGCGAGCGAGCGCATCCATATCTCCAAATGAATCGCTGATGAATGCAATTCCTGATGCGTAGAGTCCTGCGGCCGGCAAATTAAATGAGACTTCTTCACGATAGAACTGATCTGGGATACGAATAAGTATTCCTGCACCATCTCCGCTATCTGGTTCTGCACCAGATGCTCCTCGGTGTTCTAGATTGCGAAGTGCAGTTAGTGCTTGAGAGACAATCTCGTGAGTGGCTTTTTTATTTAGGGTTGCAACCATCGCAACGCCGCAAGAATCCTTTTCATTTCTAGGATCGTAAAGTCCTTGTGCAGCGGGAACCGTGCTAAAAAGAGTCATGATTCCGTACTCCTGTCTCACTCCGATGTACTTCAATCGGGACGACAGTGGCCCTACCGTTGAAAGTTAAATCTTCAACCGGTGGGAAAGGGTAGCAACTAGATGCCGGAAAGGTGAACTAGCGAGCCAATCCCTGCCGTAATGGCCATTCCGAGCGAGCCGCCAATTACTACGCGCAGCACTGTTGGAAGAAGTTTGGATCCGGCTAATCTCGAGCTAGTAAACCCTGTACCGGCAAGACCCACAACGGTGAAAACTACGATACTCGTAACTTTCGCGCCCATCGATGGAGCCAAAGCTCCCAGCAGCGGCACTAAGCCACCAGTCGTATAAGCGATAGCTGAGGCAACCGCTGCTTGAACCGGACGCGCCTTGGTGTGCTCAAATTGACCTAGTTCATCGCGTAGATGAGCCTCCAGCGCGTCTTTCTCATGCATGGCAGTAGCTACTTTTTCCGCAAGCTCTCGTGTTAATCCGCGCTGTATATAGATATGTACAAGCTCTTCAAATTCACCTTCTGGATCAATAGCCAGGTGCTCAGCTTCGATACGACGATCTGCCAACTCAATGTCAGTTTGAGAACGTACCGAGATGTACTCTCCAACCGCCATGGACATTGCTCCTGCTGCTATACCTGCACAGCCACCAGTAAAAATAAAGTCACTTTTTCCAGCAGCGGATATACCAATCATTAAAGAGGCTGTTGCCACTAAGCCATCGTTGGCACCAAGCACTGCTGCTCGTAGCCAGCCAGCTTTATGTACTTTGTGATCGAGATTGCGTTGAAAGACATCGTCTAAAGCCATGTCCTGACTCTATCGTGCCTTGCCACGGGATTTCTCTCGGAAATTGGGTGATTTCAATAAGAAAAAGGTAGAAATGCACAATCCCAGCAAACTTACCCAGATATTGATTCGAACTCCACCTATCAGGTGAGCCTGGTCAATGCGCAAACTCTCGCACCCAAGTCTGCCCAGACAATAAAAAGCGATATAGCCAGTAAAGAGTTTTCCCGGTTTGAGTAGGTTCAAACGTGGAATCGCGAGTATCGCGATTACACCAAGTAGGCACCACAGTGATTCATATAAAAATGTGGGATGGAATGTTTGGTAATTCTCAAAACCTGCAGGCCGAAATTCGAGAGGGACTTCAAGCCCCCACGGAAGGTTAGTTGGTTTTCCAAACAGTTCGTTATTAAACCAATTGCCCCATCGACCAATTGCTTGTGCAAGCAATAGCGCCGGGGCGAGTGCATCAGCAAAGCGCCCAAAAGATAGTGATCGACTGGATTTCTTAAATACTAAATAGGAAACACCCACACCTGCTGCAACTGCTCCCCATATTCCCATGCCGCCTTGCCAAATCTTGAACGCATCAATGGGATGTCCACTCGAACCGAAGTAGGCATCAGGTGAAGTGATAACGTGATAAAGCCTGCCGCCAACGATACCTGCCGGGATAGTCCAGATCGCAACATCAGTTATGTCATCGGAGTTACCGCCGGCTAACTTATATCGGCGACGCCCAAGCCAGAGCGCGGCACAAATTCCAAGCAGGATAGATAGAGCGTAAAAGTGCACGGTAAAAATACCGAAGTGGACCAGGCTTACGGGCGGCGCTGGAAAGTAACGATGCATGAAGGGCGAGTTACTTGACTCCAGCTTTTTGTAGATAAGCAGTGAAATTTGCCGGATTAAAATAGTCTTCTTGTGGCATCAATTTACCATTTACAAAGACTGTAGGTGTCGAGTTAACGCCCTGCTTTCGTGCATCGGTTTCAATATTGGATGTCCAGCCAACATATTTACCTGACGTTACGCACTTCTCAAAGTCCTTACCCGTGATTCCAATAGACTTTCCAAGAATGATGAGTACTTGGTTATTCCACAAGCCAGAATTCTCTGTACTTGATTGATTGGCGTAAAGCGCTGTGTGGTATTCAAGGAACTTTCCAGCATCCGATGCGCAGGCGGCTGCGTTGGCTGCCAAAGTAGATTCAGGTCCGATGAAAGCCCAGGAATGGAAAACTGCATTAATCTTTCCAGAGTTCACGAGTGAATTGATATACGAACCATTTACGCCTTCGAAATTTCGGCAATTTGGGCACTGGAAGTCTTCCCAGAAATCGACGCGTACTTTAGCGCTTGGGTTAAAAGTAATCCCGTATCCGTTAGCTGCAACGGCTGCAATCGGCTTTGCAGAGGATTTAGATGAATGGCTTGAAAATAAAGAAGCTCCTACTCCTGCAAGTACGACAAGCAAAACCATGCCAATAACAATGTTGCGCGTGATGTTATCTCCACCTTTTTGCTGAGCCATCTTTTTTCTCCTTGCATAGAATGTGAGTATTTCAAAATTCTTTCAGGTCTCCTAATTTACAGGAAAAAAAGGCGAGCTGCTCATATAGTGGGGTCTTCCCCATCGTTGAGCGCGCTCCATGGCGTGCTGGGCTTTCGATCGTAGCGAGAGGGCCCACTCTTTTTGCTCATTTTTTTAAGAAGAAAAGTGAGCAGAGCCAGCAGGAGTAGAAGGCCAATAATCTTCATTACTCGAGGACCTCGCGATGGAAACAACTTCTTTTACCCGTATGACATGCAACTCCCTGTTGATGGACTTGTAGCAGTAGTGAATCAGCGTCGCAATCATAGGAAAGTGAAACTAGCTCCTGTGTATTGCCCGAAGTTTCTCCCTTTACCCAGAGCGATTCTCTGCTTCTACTCCAATAGGTTACCTGGCGAGTTTGTAGAGTTTGTTCAAGAGCCTCTTGGTTCATCCATGCCAACATTAAAACTTCACCGGTTGTCTGCTCTTGTGCGATAGCAGGGATGAGCTCACCCTTTTTGAATCGTTCAAGTAATTCTGGCGGGACGTTCACCTGGCTATTCTGCCGTATTTCCAGCTAGAGGCGTACCGGATAACCTGATACTGCCAGGAACTTTTTCACTTCAGATATGCGGAAAGTTCCGAAATGAAAAACACTTGCTGCCAGCAGGGCATCGGCTCCGGCATCAAGTGCCTGCGCAAAATCCTCTAACTTTCCTGCTCCGCCGCTAGCAATTATTGGAACTGCAACCGTTTGGCGGGCAAGGGTGATTAGTTCTAAGTCATAACCTGCGCGAGTACCATCTGAGTCCATCGAGTTGAGCAGAATTTCGCCTACTCCTCTGGCTACTGAATTCTCGATCCACTCAACAGCATCAATACCTGCGCTTTTGCGACCCCCATGCGTCGTTACTTCAAACCCAGAGGCCGTGTCTGCTCGGCGAGCATCAACAGAAAGAACAAGAACTTGATTACCAAATCTATCGGCAATTTCATTTATTAGTTCTGGCCTAGCGATTGCCGCTGTATTAACTGAAACTTTATCTGCTCCTGCTCGAAGCAGTTGATTCACATCCTCAACTGTTCTAATTCCCCC
>CAILYP010000097.1:0-7438 GCA_903838475.1 uncultured Actinomycetes bacterium
GCAGCTTCCAACAAAGTAATTAATAAACCGTAATACGCAATACCTAAGTCAAAAAACCCGGCCGCTTGAGGGAGTGGCCGGGTTTTTTCTTGCCAAAAATTGAAGAAATAGGATGCTTGAGATTGGAAGTGCGCCCGGCTGGAATCGAACCAGCGGCCTACCGCTTAGAAGGCGGTTGCTCTATCCGACTGAGCTACGGGCACGTACCTTGATGCGGATTAAGTCTATCGAAGCAAGGAAGGGTAGAGTCTCGCCTTATGGCTGAGTTTATTTACACAATGAAGAAGACGCGCAAAGCGCACGGCGACAAGGTAATTCTTGATGACGTAACACTGATGTTCCTACCTGGGGCAAAAATTGGTGTTGTTGGCCCAAATGGCGCCGGTAAGTCCACAGTTCTTCAAATTATGGCCGGGCTTCAACAACCTTCAAATGGCGAAGCATTTCTAACGCCGGGCTACACCGTTGGGATTTTGCTGCAAGAACCAAAATTAGATGAGACCAAGACCGTACTTCAGAATGTTCAAGAAGGCGTCGCTGAAACGATCGCGATGATGGATCGCTTCAACGCAATTTCGGAGGAGATGGGCCAACCTGACGCCGATTACGATACTTTGCTTGCCGAGATGGGAAATCTCCAGGAGAAGTTAGATCATCGCAACGCATGGGATTTAGATTCTCAACTTGAGCAGGCCATGGATGCCCTTCGTTGCCCACCGCCAGATGCTGATGTCAGCGTTCTATCCGGCGGAGAAAAGCGCCGCGTTGCGCTATGCAAACTTCTTTTGGAAGCTCCCGACCTTTTGCTTCTTGATGAACCCACTAACCATTTGGATGCAGAATCGGTTTTGTGGCTTGAGCAGCACTTATCGAAATATCCAGGCACCGTAGTAGCTATCACGCACGATAGATATTTCTTGGACAATGTTGCTGATTGGATTTTGGAACTTGACCGTGGCCGTGCCTATCCTTATGAAGGTAACTACACGACATATCTTGAAACCAAGTCTGCCCGTTTAAAAATTGAAGGTCAGAAAGATGCAAAACGTGCAAAGCGTTTAACTGAAGAACTCGAGTGGGTTCGTATGAATGCTAAGGGACGCCAAGTGAAGTCAAAGGCGCGCCTTGCTCGTTATGAAGAGATGGCATCTGAAGCAGAGAAAACTCGTAAATTAGATTTCGAAGAAATTCAAATTCCACCTGGACCACGACTTGGAAATATCGTCGTAGAAGTTTCACATCTTAAGAAGGGCTTTGGCGATCGCCTGTTGATTGACGATTTATCCTTCACCTTGCCACGTAACGGAATTGTTGGAGTAATTGGGCCAAATGGAGCAGGTAAGACAACTCTGTTCAAGACGATTTTGGGGCTAGAACCTGCTGATGAAGGTAACGTTAAAGTTGGCGAAACTGTAAAAATTTCCTATGTCGACCAGTCTCGCGAAGGCATTGATCCGAAGAAGTCGTTATGGGAAGTTGTTTCAGATGGCCTTGATTTTATGAAGGTCGGAAATGTTGAAATTCCATCTCGTGCCTACGTTTCTACTTTCGGATTTAAAGGCCCAGATCAACAGAAGCCAGCAGGCATTCTTTCTGGAGGAGAGCGCAACCGATTGAATTTAGCTTTGACTCTTAAAATGGGCGGCAACTTATTGCTTCTCGATGAGCCTACAAACGATTTAGATGTTGAAACTCTTGGATCATTAGAAAATGCTCTTCTAGAATTTCCTGGTTGCGCAGTAGTGATCTCTCACGATCGCTGGTTCTTGGACCGTATCGCTACCCACATCTTGGCTTACGAAGGTGATTCACAGTGGTTCTGGTTTGAAGGAAACTTTGAATCTTATGAAGCTAATAAGATTGCGCGCCTTGGCGTCGATGCTGCTCGTCCGCATCGTGTCACTTATCGAAAGCTCACTCGATAATGCGCCATCATTCCAAACAGATTGTTCGCTGGGATGACCTGGACGCATTTGGGCATCTTAATAACGCTACCTATCTCACAATTATTCAAGAAGCTCGGGCAGATTTAACGTGGTACTCACGCAAACCTTTAGGACTTGATCCAATGTTTACTTCAATGGTAGTTGCTCGGGCCGAGGTTGATTATTTGATTCCGATTTACGAATCAAACTTTGAAGTAGATGTAGCTATTTGGGTTTCCAGGATTGGGAATTCATCCTTCGATCTCTCATACGAGCTATCTAGTTCACAAGGTATTCACGCAAAGGCTAAGACAGTACAAGTCGCAGTTGCTGGTGAAGATAACAAAGCACGACGCATCAACGATGATGAGAAGACCTTTTTAAATATCTACTTCGAGGAGTCAAATTAGTGTCTACAACTTTACGTGCTGATCGACCATGGTGGCGTGATGCTGTTACGTATCAAATTTATATTCGTTCGTATGCAGACTCGAATGGAGATGGCAAAGGTGATGTTGAGGGAATTCGTTCTCGGCTGCCATACCTGAAAGCCCTTGGAGTAAATGCGATTTGGATTACACCTTGGTATCCATCTCCGCAAAAAGATCATGGTTATGACGTCGCCAACTATATGGATATCGAGCCAGATTACGGAACGCTTGATCAAGCCCAAACACTCATCAATGAAGCGCATGCACTTGGTATTAAATTTATTGTTGACATAGTTCCAAACCATTCTTCAGATTTACATGTGTGGTTCCAAGAAGCACTTCGCTCAGCACCTGGTTCGCCAGCTCGCCAGCGCTACATTTTTCGTGATGGTAAAGGCGAGAATGGTGAACTTGCTCCTAATGACTGGGAAGCAGTTTTCGGTGGCCCAGCATGGGAGCGCGTTGTTGAAGCTGATGGAAAGCCGGGTCAGTGGTACCTGCATCTCTTTGCAAAAGAACAACCTGACTTTAATTGGGATAACACCGAAGTTCGGAAGCACTTTGAAGAAATACTTCGCTTTTGGCTGGACCGCGGGGTTGATGGATTTCGCATCGATGTCGCTCACGGAATGATTAAGCAAGAGGGACTACCTGATATCGATGCTCAATCTAAAATGCTAGACAGAAGTGCAAGACCATATTGGGATCAACCTGGGGTTCATGAAATTTATCGATCGTGGCGAAAGATTTTTGATTCGTATGAAGGCGATCGTATGGGTGTGGCTGAGGCGTGGGTTTCAGCTAAATCACTTCCACTTTATTTGCGCCCCGATGAACTGGCCAATTCTTTTAATTTTCAATTCCTAGATTCAAAGTGGGATGCAAAAATTCTCAAAAAGAATATCGAGGAAACTTTTAAAAATCTTGAAGGTACAGGTGCGCCTGCCTCGTGGGTCTATGAAAATCACGATGTTACTCGCAAAGTTAATCGCTTCGATCGCGGACTTGGCGGCGGGGGAGTTTCCTCTCCGAAGCAACGATACGGAAATACAAAAAAGTTCTCGATAGAGCGGGGAACCCTACGAGCTCGTGCAGGTGCACTATTGATGTTGGCACTTCCCGGCGGCGCTTATATTTATCAGGGCGAGGAGCTTGGACTTCCAGAAGTCGTCGATATTCCAAAGGATCGGTTAGAAGATCCACGATGGAAAATGAGTGGCTTTACTGACCCAGGTCGTGATGGTTGTCGCGTTCCAATTCCTTGGACAGAAACACCAGACGGGGCACATGGTTTTTCAACGCGTAAGTCAATGACTACAAATGAATCATGGTTGCCACAACCAAAAGGTTGGGGAGATTTTGCAGTAGATAAGCAAGAGCAAAATCAAAATTCCACGCTGTGGCTCTATCGTAAAGCGCTCAAGATTCGCCAAAGTGAAGAGGGTCTTGGCGATGGAAAAATGAAGTGGATTAAAGTTGGCGGAAAAGTTATCGCATTTTCACGTCCAGGTGGTTTTCAGTGCTGGGTGAATTTTGGAAAGACAATCAAGATTCCAAAAGGTGCAACCGTGCTTCTGGCATCAACCAAATTAGAAGGTCGAAAGCTTCCTAAGGACACCGCCGTCTGGTTTAGAGCTTAAATGAGCCTTAAGAGTGGACGTCGACTGCACCCAGCATGGCTTGCGGCCGCTGTCACATTCTTAACGCTCGCAGCGACGGCTGGCTTTAGAGCAGCACCATCGGTGCTCCTAGTTCCACTTGAGGATGCGTTCGGCTGGTCCCGCGCATCTATTTCGGCAGCTATAAGTGTGAATGTTCTTGTTTATGGTCTTTTCTCACCTTTTGCCGCAGCTTTGATGGAGCGCTTTGGAATAAAGAAAGTTGTAATGATTGCGCTGACCGTTGTTGGTAGTGGAGCGTTTAGTACGATTTTTATTGCGTCACCATGGCATTTGATAGTTCTGTGGGGCTTCGTTGTGGGATCTGGCACTGGTTCTATGGCGCTAGTTTTCGCAGCTTCAATTGCAAACCGTTGGTTTATTGATAGAAAAGGAGTTGTGTTAGGAGCGCTAACAGCCGCGGCGGCAACTGGTCAATTAATTTTTCTACCAGGACTTTCGTGGTTAGCAACTCACCATGGTTGGAAGTCAGTTTCCATAACAGTTGCCTGCGCTGCCTGGGTGATGGTGCCGTTAATTGCTCTGTTTCTTAAAGAGAGTCCAGCAAAAATTGGAATTACGCCATATGGCGCCCCGGATGATTATGTAGAACCTCCACAGATAAAACGCAATGCAGCAAAGGAAGCAATAGGGGCGCTCCGTGAAGCATCTAAGATTCGCGACTTTTGGTATCTAACTGGATCGTTTTTTGTCTGCGGTCTTTCAACCAGCGGACTGGTAGGCACGCACTTTATTGCTGCAGCCCACGATCACGGAATGCAACAAGTAACTGCGGCAGGTCTGCTTGCTCTCGTTGGTGTATTCGATGTTATTGGCACCATGGCATCAGGTTGGATGACAGATAAAGTAGACCCCCGCAAGCTTCTTTTCTTCTACTACTTGCTTCGCGGCATCTCATTATTTATTCTGCCAGCCATTCTTTTTCAAACGGTTCATCCTTCAACTCTTGTCTTTATTATTTTTTACGGTCTAGATTGGGTTGCCACAGTACCTCCGACAATTGTCATCTGCCGCACAATTTTGGGGCCAGAACGCTCTACGGTTATTTATGGGTGGGTTTTTGCATCACATCAAATCGGGGGATCCATAGCAGCACTTGGCGCAGCACTCCTTCGGACAAAGTTTGGTAACTATTCTGCGGCGTTTTATATCTCGGGCCTATTTTGTATTATTACTTGCTACTTTGTTCTACAAATCGGTAAAGACAGTGAGTTAACCAACGGCTTCGTAAAAGTAAAAAAAGTTAAAAGCTAGGAACACAGAAATGGAAGAAGTGAGTTTCTATGAGCGCATTGGTGGCCATCAAGTCTTTGAAAATCTGACCTCACATTTTTATGCCCTTATTACCCAAGATCCAATTTTGCGTCCCATGTATCCTGACGAAGACCTCAAAGGCGCTGCAAATCGATTAATGATGTTCCTTGAACAGTATTGGGGTGGCCCAAAGACATACGGTGAAATGCGGGGTCATCCACGTCTTCGTATGCGTCATGCACAATTTCATATTGATGAAGCCGCAAAAAATGCATGGTTGAGGTGCATGAAATCAGCTGTTGATGAAATTGATGCTGATCAAGATTTAAAAGATGAATTGTGGAGTTATATGGAAGGTGCTGCTCAATTTTTGGTAAATCAACCAAATTAATTATTTAGCTAATTTACTTTTTGGTTGTGAGTTATTTCCAATTTTAAGAACTTCACCATTGCGGATGTACCAGAGAGTTCCGTCCTTAGAGCGGACTGTTGTGATGCGAAGTCCGACAGATTCAACAATTCCTTTAACCTCAAGAACTAATATTTCATCCCCGACCCCGTATTGATCTTCAACCAACATAAAAATTCCCGCCAGAATGTCACGCACGATTGTCTGCGCACCAAGTCCAAGTGCAACTCCTATAACTCCAGCTGATGCAATGATGGGTCCAAGATTTAAGCCAAACTCGCTCAGCAACATTGCTGTTGCAATCAGCCAGACAGTTCCGTTAAGCGTTGACTTCAAAATCGAGCCAAGAGTTCGAGCTCTCTCCTTTTGACGGGCGATAGTTCGCTGCGGCCCAGGAACGAAATCTGCGGTGGCAATTCGGTCCATGGCGCGTGTTATTGCCCGGCCACCGAAACTCTGGAAAATCAGGGCAACGACGATGATGACCAAAATGTGGAGCGGAGCGCCGCTAAACCAGTTATAGGCGTCTTGGATGTGCTGATTGACCTTCATAGCCCCTGACTTTACTCAATCTTTATACGTTGTTTCCAAGAAAATCCCTCGAAATGACAGGTGGATAGTGCAGTATTTGCCAATCAGCACGAGCCATGTGCTGGACACAAGGGAGTTCATCAGTGCCGCAATCATTGGTCCTGAACGCCACCTACGAGCCACTAGGTGTCGTTACAGATAGACGAGCCTTAATCCTCGTCCTCAATCAGCGCGCCGTCGTCGTTGAAGAATCCGACACGGTTCTGCATTATGCAGGAGGTCAAGTCACTCTTCCGACCGTGATCCGTCTTACTAAGTTTGTCAGAATTCCATATCGTCACGCAGTTCCACTTTCGCGCCGCGCAATTTTTGCTAGAGATGGTGGCCGCTGCGCGTATTGCAGTGCGGCTGCAACATCGATTGACCATGTTATTCCGCGCAGTCGAGGCGGAGGGCACAACTGGGAAAATGTTGTTTCGGCTTGCAACAAATGCAATCATCAAAAAGCTGATCGTACACTCAAAGAAATTGGCTGGCGCCTTCGCTCCCTTCCTCGCGAACCAGTCGGCGCGGCTTGGAGAATTTTGGGAACAGGTCGTACTGATGAGCGCTGGCTAACTTACTTGAAGCCATATGGCATCGAAGCATTTGGAGTTGCGGCAGCATCTGCCTAAACTACAATCATGTTGCATTCACTTATTTACTTCGTTGGCCTACCGATTGCCCTGTTTGGTGCGATAACGGTTGTGGTTCTACTTTCAACAGTTGATCGTAAAAAGTTTAAGGCAGCAAGTAACATAACTCGTATTGAGTAAAAATATTGAGTAAAAATTTAGCTTAAGCGTCGATTGCCTGTACGCGCAGCGCTCGAGCAAGACCATCACGACCTTCTGCAACTAGGCGACGCAGCGTATCTGGCGCATCCTTGCCGATTCCATTTAGCCAAGCATCTGTCTTATCTAGCGTGGATTGCTTTGCAATGTAACTCGGATAGAGACCTTCAACAATTGACTCACCGATTTCAAATGACTTCTTTCCCCAGATATTGAGCAGAATCGTGAAGTACTCATCGGCGTATTCTTCAAGCAGTTCTCTTTGGCGATATGAGACAAAGCCACCTATTTTTGCTCGACGAATCTCAGTTGCTTGATCATCATTAATAATTGAATTCCAAATTATTCTCTTGGAATCCGCATTCGGCTGTTCAGC
>CAILYP010000098.1:0-3910 GCA_903838475.1 uncultured Actinomycetes bacterium
CAAATCCACTGTGCTTGCCTAGTTGTGAAAGCATATGATCAAAGAATGGAACTCCAGTTTCGATATCGATTTGACCTGAGCCATCAAGATTTAGCTCTACCGTTACTTTGGATTCCTTAGTTTCACGAATAACAATCGCAGTTCTCTGTGTCATGAGGTTTCTACTTTCTGGTGGTTAGGAAGAGATTATTGCGCAATCTCTTGAAGAGCTGTTAAAAAGCGTTGATTTTCTGCTGGAGTTCCGACTGTCACCCGCAAGTAACCTTCTAGGCCAATGTCGCGAATCAGAATTCCACGATCCAAGAATTCTTGCCAGACAACACTTGATGGCCTGCTAAATCCAGAAAAAAGGAGAAAATTAGCTGAGCTTTCGATGCACTTCCAGCCAACCGCATTCAACCCTTTGACGAGGATTTCTCGTTCACTAAGCAGCTGGTTGATATCCCCTTGCATCAAAGAGGCATGATCGATAGCTACTTCAGCTGCCGCTTGAGTGAGAGCACTGAGATGATAGGGAAGCCTGGTGACCAATGCCGCATCTATCACGGCTGGGTTTGCTGCAAGGTAACCGACGCGAACACCAGCGAATGCAAATGCTTTACTCATGGTGCGCGAAGAAAGAATATGTGGATATCGGTTCATCAAAGTAACCGCAGAATCTTGGGAGGAAAACTCTATGTATGCTTCATCGACAACAAGTAGCGCACCTACTTCGCCCGCTGCTATAGCTAATTTATCAATCTCATCAAGAGGCGTAGATGTGCCCGATGGGTTGTTGGGGGTAGTTAAAAAGATGAGCGATGGCTTCTCTTTGCGAATTTGAGCGATAGCACGTTCAACATCAACATCAAATTCACTTGTACGTGCACCGGCAGACCATGACGTGCCCGTGATGCGAGCAATGAGCGGATGCACTGAGTACGACGGAGTGAACCCAAGAGCGCAACGCCCAGTTCCACCAAAAGCCAGAAAAAGCGTCTGGATAATTTCATTGCTCCCATTTGCCACCCAGATATTTTCTACACTTAAATCTGTTCCGCTTCGCTGGTTAACATAATCAGCTAATTTAGAGCGCAAACGCACAGCATCCCGATCGGGATAGCGATTTAGGTTAGCTGCAACTCCTTCAATTCTTTTTACAATTTCAGCCTGAACAATTTCAGGCATAGGGAAAGGATTTTCATTCGTATTGAGTTGAACTACATGTGAAATTTGCGGGGCACCATACGGTGAAAGCGATTGTAAATCCTCGCGTAAAGGTAACCAGGCGGGCCAATTGGGTTTGGTACTCATTCGAATCTAGCTTTCATCGCTTCACCATGGGCGGGCAAGTCCTCTGCATTAGCCAGGGTTATTACGTTCTCTGCAATATTCCTAAAAGACTTTTCATCGTAGGAAATAAAATTGACACCCCTGAGGAAACTTTGCACCGAGAGTCCACTTGAATGACAGGCACACCCGCCGGTAGGTAACACATGGTTTGAACCAGCCGAATAATCCCCCAGCGATACTGGAGAAAATTCTCCCAGAAATACCGCACCAGCATTTCGAAGACTTTTACTTACTGAAACTGGATCCCTTACCAACAACTCCAAGTGTTCTGCCGCGTATGCGTTAGCTACATCAACAGCTTGATTGATGTCATCTACTAAAACTAATGCGCTTTGAATGCCAGACAACGCAGCCCGAATTCGTTCTTGGTGTTTGGTTTGTGAAACTCTCTTCTCTAACTCTTCTTCAACTCGACTAATAAGTACTTCGGAGTCAGTCACAAGGATTGCTGCGGCAATTGTGTCGTGCTCGGCTTGGCTTATTAGATCTGCTGCAACATCTTGAGGCCGAGCAGTCTCATCCGCAATTATTGCAATTTCAGTTGGCCCCGCTTCTGAATCAATTCCAATCAATCCACGAAGGGCTCGCTTGGCAGCGGCAACATAAATATTGCCAGGCCCAGTAACCATATCCGTTGCTTCACAGACTCCGGCAACGCCGTAGGCAAACATCGCAACAGCTTGCGCTCCCCCAACTGCATAAACTTCAGATACTCCCAAGAGTTCACATGCTGCCAAGATTGTCGGGTGCGGCAAGCCGCCATGTTCTTTTTGCGGAGGCGATGCAACTGCAATGCTTTTTACTTCTGCGATTTGAGCTGGAATGACATTCATAAGTACCGAACTTGGATAGACAGCTTTCCCGCCTGGAACATAAAGCCCTACTCGATCAATGGGAATCCAGCGTTGAGTGACCACGCCTCCGTCCACCACAGCCGTTGTGTGCTCACTGCGAATTTGATCTGAGTGAACTTTCTTGATTCGAATTATTGCTTCATCAAGGGCTGCTCGAATCGCTGGATCCAACGCTGCGAGGGCTTTCACAAGCTCTTCTCGAGGGACTCGAATATGGGAGGGAGTAACGCCATCAAATCGCGACGCCAATTCTTTCAAAGTAGATTCGTTCCCATTTTTAACTGCATCCAACACTGGGGCAATCTCGGTAAGAGCAGAGTCGATATCCATAGCAGCCCGCGGCAAAGCGGACTTATATTGGCTCTTCGTGAGCTGCTCTCCACGTAGGTCAAGGCGACGAATAATCACCAAACAATTCTACTTGCTGGCCAGCGTCGACTATCTCCTATTAATTTGCTGTGAAAGAGTTGCCTAGCTCACGGGGAGGCAGTCTGGGCCAAGCACTTGTTTCAAATCAGCCGACAAACTTGGCGATGCAGTTACTCGCAAGTCATCGTCTAGTTTCATGACGATTCCCGCCTTGCCATCATCTAGGCGAAGGTGAACCTCACGGGAGCCTGGATGCGAACGTAAAATCTCTTTCATCCGGTCCACTAATGGCGGGGTGACTCGCGAAGATTCCACAGTAATTAAGAGTGGTCCTGTTGGCCCTTGATTCACATCGGGCATTGTCATTTCAATTGCTGTAAATCTCAGGGCTTCCTCACGCTTATCGACCCGGCCACGAACTACCACTACTCGATCTTCAACCAGATTTAGTGCATGAGTCGTATATGCGTTGGCAAAGAACATAACATCTTGTGCGCCTTCAAGATCCTCAACCGTGACAATTGCCCAAGCATTACCCTGCTTAGATACCTTACGTTGAACTTGAGTGATTAATCCCCCGATAGAAATAATCTGCTCGTGCGCGATTCCCTCATCTGAAAGTTGGCCGATAGGTATGTCAACAGCTGCACGCAATATATGTTCTACACCGAGGAGCGGATGGTCTGAAACATAAAGTCCCAGCATTTCACGCTCATATGCCAGGAGTGCAGACTTATCCCATTCGCCCTGCGGAATCGTAAGGTCAACATCCGTTAACTGAGTATCACCAATAGGAGCTGAACCGAAGAGATCAAATTGCCCAATTGATTCTGCCCGCTTGGATTCATTCACTGCATCTATCGCTTCCAGATAAACCATCATTAATCCTTTGCGAGAATGTCCTAGCGAATCAAAAGCTCCTGCTTTAATCAGAGATTCAATTGTCTTTTTATTGCAGACAATTTGATCCGCTTTTGCGAGGAAGTCTCCAAAAGATTCATAACGTCCCTTAGCCTCGCGATTTCGGACAATTGATTCAGTGACGTTCTCTCCGACATTGCGAATTGCACTTAATCCAAAACGGATATCACCGCCGATTGCGGCATAATCTGAGAAAGATTCGTTGACATCAGGCGCAAGGACTTTGATTCCCATTCTGCGACATTCATTTAAGTATTGAGCACTCTTGTCTTTATCATCTCGTACGCTCGTTAACAGCGCGGCCATATATTCTGTCGCGAAATTCGCTTTCAGGTAAGCAGTCCAGTAAGAAACTAGACCGTAGCCGGCAGTATGCGAACGGTTAAATGCGTAATCAGAAAAGGGAATAAGTGTTTCCCACAATTTTTTTATAG
>CAILYP010000099.1:0-11204 GCA_903838475.1 uncultured Actinomycetes bacterium
CACTAAGATGGCGGAAAAGATTCATGAAGGTAAGAATTACGGACCCGCAACTATGCCTTCGCAACTCAATGTTATTCAAGGCCATATTTCAGATGCTGCAGCGAAAGGCGCAAAGTTCGCTGTCGGCGGCGTGAATTCAGTGCACGATGGAATGGTTGCCCCAACAATCATGCTAGATGTTCCAGAAGATTCAATTGCAATGACTGAAGAAACCTTCGGGCCTACTTTGGCCGTGAATCGAGTAAGCAGTATCGCGCAAGCCATTGAGCTCTCAAATGCATCAAGCTATGGCCTAGCGGCGGCAGTATTTTCAAAACGTCAAGGAAATGATATTGCCGCCAAGCTTCAATGCGGAATGGTGTCAATAAATTCTGTATTTGCTTTTGCTGCCGTAGCTTCTGTTCCCTTTGGTGGCGTCAAAGACAGTGGATATGGTCGTATTCATGGGAATGAAGGACTTTTGGAATTTACCTACCCTCGTACCGTGGTCTCAACTCGCTTTGCTATTCCGTTAGCATTCACAACATTCAAGCGGACTAAGTTTGCTGATACATTTATGAAGAAACTTATTAAAACAATATACGGTCGTTAAAAGCTAAGAACTAATGCCACTAATAACGAGGTGCATTCCGGCTTCGCTGAGTATTTGGTTGTCTGCGATCTTTTCGCTCCCAGCATGGTGTATGCCAGTGGCGACGCGTCTCGATATCTTCATGAATCCACGCAACGATATGTGGTGTCGCAGTTGGAATTAATTGATCACAGCCTGGACAGCGATACGGTTTCGTCGAACTTGATCCCGTAATGCGGCGCACTCGATAGCTTCCCTCGTCGTGCTCTTCGACGGATTCAAATGATTGCCCTAATTCGCGTTCAGGTTCTTTGGGACCTGACCTTTTGGGATGATTTCTACGAGGGCTCACGCTCGTATTCTCCCATTTACTAGCCACTTGATTCGCCCATCACCTCTCTTTACGGCAAGATTTACCTATGACCCCCTCAGCAATCTCCATCAAAGGGCTTACCAAGAAATACAACAATCGATTTGCGGTCGATGGCATAGACCTTGAGATTGGCTATGGCGAGATTTTTGCCATTTTGGGTCCTAATGGGGCCGGCAAGACTACAACTGTGGAAATTCTTGAGGGCTATAGAAAGCAAGATTCTGGAGAAGTCAGAGTCTTGGGCGAAGATCCTGGCCACCTCGGAGATAAGACGTATTCGTGGCGTGAGCGTATTGGCATTGTTCTACAAAGTTCTGGTGATGCCGCAGACCTTTCTGTCCGTGAAGTCGTGCATCACTTCGCAAAGTATTATTCCAAAGCCAAAGATCCAGAGAGCGTCATCGCTCAAACAGGATTAAGCGAGAAGGCTGATGACAAAATTCGCAATCTTTCAGGTGGTCAGAGGCGAAGATTAGATGTGGCACTTGGAATCATTGGCTCCCCCGAACTTCTATTCTTAGATGAACCAACAACGGGTTTTGATCCAGAGGCAAGAAGAGCGTTTTGGGATCTCATTCGTACCTTACGCGATGAAGGTACAACTATTTTGCTTACTACTCACTATCTTGATGAAGCAGAGGCTCTTGCCGATCGCGTAGCCGTCATAAGCGCGGGCAAAATTATTGAAGTTTCCTCACCTGAAAAACTCGGTGGAAGGCATATGGCCCAAGCAAGAATTACGTGGCTCGAAGGGGGTAAGCAGCACGAACGCTTCACTTCTACCCCAACTGCAGATGTCGCAATCATCTCGACCCGCGTCGGTGGTGAAATTCCAGAACTACAGGTCATCCGGCCAAGCTTGGAAGATGTCTACCTGAAAATGATTGGAGAAGCACCGTGAACATTTTCCGTTTAGGTCTGCTCCGTGGAAATTTAGAAATTAAGCAATTCTTACGTCAACGCGAATCCGTAGTTTTTACAATATTTTTCCCAGTGATGCTTCTATTTATCTTTGGTTCAATTTTTAAAAATACAATCGCACCTGGCGTTACCTTTAGCCAATACTTCGTCGCCGGCATGATTGCTTCAGGCGTTGTAAATTCAGGCTTTCAACAACTTGCTATCACGATTCCGATGGAACGTGACTTTGGAACGCTAAAGCGCTTACGTGGTACTCCAATGTCTCCCGCCTCATATTTTATTGGTAAAGCAATTCTGGTTACAGCTCTAACTGTAATTCAAATTGCTTTGCTTATGGGATTCGGTGCGGCTTTATTTGGGCTGGATATGCCAACTTCTGCAGAGAAGTGGTTTCGATTTTTTTGGTTGATCATCGTAGGAAGTGCGTGCACAACAGCGCTAGGAATTGCATTCTCGACAGTTCCAAAGAGCGGACGCGGTGCATCTGCGATCGTTAGTCCCCTTGTGATTATCCTCCAATTTTTTAGCGGTGTATTTTTTGTCTTTACACAACTTCCAAAGTGGATGCAGGATTTTGCATCGATTTTTCCGCTTAAGTGGCTAACCCAAGGAATGCGCTCAGTCTTCTTGCCAGATAGCTTTATGCAGCAAGAAGTAGCAAAATCATGGGAGGTCGGCAAGACTGCAATTATTCTTCTCGTGTGGACGATCATCGGAATTGTCTTTTCAATAAAGAAGTTTAAGTGGGCTAATTCATGAAGAAACTTATTGCTTCAATTTTGATTCTGATGGTTGCCGCGCCTTCATCCTTTGCTGCTACCCAAAAGCCCGTTCCTAAGACCACAGTTAAGACAACAGTGAAGGCGGCGGCAAGCGCGCCGGCTAAGAAGCCAGTAGTGAAGAAGCCAGTAGTGAAGAAGCCAGTAGTGAAGAAGCCAGTTGTGAAGAAACCAGTTGTGAAGAAACCAGCTGTAAAGAAACGGGTTGTAAAACGCAAAGCGTACGTACGTAAGAAAGTGAAATTAGCTCCGCCACCAAAGCCAGTGTGGCCACCCAAGAATTTTATAGAAAATGATGGAGTTTATGCCCGCGTCCCTACCGGGGCTGAGTTAGTCGGATTACTGTCAGCCAAAACGACACTTGCTAAGACAGTTTCTGCTTGCGAGGCAACCGCTTGTGGAGCGGTCTATATAGCTTCTGAAACCAACTGTACGTGGTGGGAAATTACAGCCAATGTATTTGGTCCAAGTTATGCCGATATAACAAGCTATATTCCATTTGGTTCCCTGCGCATGTTGCTTTCTGGCACCGCTGCACGAACTGTTACTCCAGTTTTTCTTATTACCACTGAGCCCCTGATTCCAAACCAGGATCTTATTCTTCAGACACTTGGGATGAAGAAGGAAAAGTTTTATACCTTAATTTCTACAGGCCAAAGCCTGCGGCAAATCGCTGGAGCAAAAATTAATGCGCTCGTTAATGCAATCTCTATAGCTGAGCGCAAAGACATTGCCGATCGGTTAGCCTCTGGTGCAATTACAGAAGAACAATCTGCTGCGCAACTAGATTCTTTGCCAGCTCGAGTTGCTAACGAACTTACTACCTATAATTTAACAGTGGGTGGGATCAACGTTAAATGTTGGATGAATGATCCAACTGAGCCCGTGCCAAGTACTGTTTATACTCCCGTAACCCAACGTTAGCGATTAGCTCCAGGCACCCAAAGCTCATCGCCTTGCTCTTTGTTACACGTACGTGCAAGAACAAAAAGTAAATCTGAAAGGCGGTTGAGGTACTTGGCAGCCAGTGGGTTTACACCAGCACCGAAGGCATGGATGGCGTTCCAGGTTGCTCTTTCAGCGCGGCGCACAATAGTTCTTGAAGTATGAAGCAGCGCAGCCCCAGCTGTCCCAGAGGGAAGAATAAATGAACGTAGTTCTGCAAGATCTGCGTTGTACTTATCAATCTGTACTTCAAGAAATTGAACCTGGGTTTCAAGAACTCGAAGTGGTTCAACTTTAGGATCATCGATGACAGGCGTGCATAAATCTGCCCCGACATCAAAGAGGTCATTCTGAATACGTATCAACAAATTCTTAATTTCTACATCTTCTATCTGGCCCAGGGCGAGTGCGACACCGATTGACGAATTAGCTTCATCGATTGTTGCATAAGCCTCAAGGCGGGGGTCATTTTTGGAGGTACGGCTCATATCCCCCAATGAAGTAGTGCCGTCATCGCCAGTTTTTGTATAAATACGCGTCAGATTAACCATGGGGTGGAGCCTAATGGAACGGATAAGATGTCACCACTTGAATTGGTTTTTTTGAGATTGTCAGCGAGGAGGAGTGATGCCCGATACATCAGAGTCATTTCGTATCGTTGGGCCTGCTCGTCTTGAAGGATCGGTCACCCTTTCTGGAGCTAAAAACTCAGCTCTTAAGTTAATGGCTGCATCCCTGCTAGCCGCAGGCAAGACTACACTCCAAAATATTCCCGGCATTGCTGATGTCGAAATCATGGCAGATTTGCTGAGAAGTTTAGGTTGCACAGTTGCCTACGATTCGGCCGCCCAAGTGCTTGTCATCGATGTGCCAGAAAATCCTCAGCACAGAGCTGAATATAATCTTGTTCGAAAGTTACGAGCATCGATAAATGTGCTCGGTCCGTTGCTCACTCGCCTCGGTAAAGCTGAAGTAGCACTACCAGGTGGAGACGCAATTGGATCTCGCGGGTTGGATTTTCACATTCAAGGCTTACAAGATTTAGGAGCAGAGGCACATTCAGAACATGGTTATGTGATAGCTGAAGCACCGAATGGCCTTAAAGGCGCTGATATTGTTCTCAATTTTCCAAGCGTCGGTGCAACTGAAAATATTATGACAGCTGCCGTACTTGCTAAAGGCATTACGACTATCGACAACGCGGCGCGTGAACCAGATGTTGTGGATCTGGGTGAATTTCTCATTGCGATGGGCGCAAAAATTGACGGCCTCGGTTCATCGATGATCACAATAACTGGCGTTGAAAAACTCCATCCCACAACGCATGCAACTTTGCCCGATCGCATCGTGGCCGGCACATGGGCTTTTGCCGCAGTAATGACGCAAGGCGATATCACTATTGTTGGAGGCCGCGAGGATCATCTTGAGATTCCACTAGACAAACTTGTTCAAGCTGGCGCAGTCATAACAACGACACCAAATGGATTTCGCGTAAAGATGGATCGTCGACCAACAGCTGTCGACATTGTGACGCTGCCCTATCCAGGTTTTCCCACCGATCTTCAACCGATGGCGATCTGCATGAACGCAATCGCCGAAGGTCATGCAATTGTGACTGAAAATGTTTTTGAAGGTCGATTCATGTTTGTTAATGAACTCAAACGGCTAGGGGCAAACATCGCAGTAGATGGTCATCATGCTTCAATAACTGGCATCCCTGTTCTATCAGGTGCTCCTGTGGCCGCAACCGATATCCGTGCTGGTGCTGGACTTGTCTTGGCTGGGCTTGTGAGCGATGGCGTCACGATTGTGGAAGATGGATACCATGTAGATCGCGGTTACACCCACTTTGCAGAAAACCTCCGCACCTTGGGCGCAGAGGTCTCAAGAACTAATTAAGTAAATTAACTTTATTCTGTTGCTTGTCCTAATACTGATACACGATTCTGTGAGACTGAAAGAAAGCCACCGTTCACTGTAAATTCGACTTTCTCTCCACCCACAACCTTTATTTCAACTTTTCCATCAACCAGCACGCCGAGTAGCGGCGCGTGGTCAGGCAAGATACCAATATCGCCTTCAAGAGTTCGAGCTGAAACCATAGTCGCTTCACCAGACCAGACGCGCTTATCTGGTGATACGACTTCAACAGTCAGGTTGGTAGTGGCCACGTGGATTATGCCTTAACCGAACTAGCCAATTCAGCAGCTCTACGTTCAACATCGTCGAGGCCACCGCACATGAAGAATGCTTGTTCTGGAACGTGATCGTATTTACCATCAGCAAGTGCTTCGAACGCTTCGATTGTTTCTGAAAGCGGTACGAAAGAACCTTCGATTCCGGTGAAGACCTTTGCAACGAATGTATTCTGAGAAAGGAAGCGCTGGATACGACGTGCGCGTCCAACCAGAATACGGTCTTCTTCAGACAATTCATCAATACCTAAGATGGCAATGATGTCTTGTAGATCCTTGTAACGCTGCAAGATCTGCTTTACACGGTTTGCTACACGGAAGTGATGCTCGCCGATGTAACGTGGATCCAAAATACGTGAGGTTGAGTCAAGTGGATCAACCGCAGGGTAAATTCCAAGCTCAGAAATCGGACGAGACAACACGGTTGTTGCATCCAAGTGGGCGAATGTTGTGTGTGGAGCTGGGTCGGTAATGTCATCGGCAGGAACATAAATTGCCTGCATTGATGTAATCGAGTGACCGCGAGTTGATGTGATGCGCTCCTGTAATTGACCCATTTCATCAGCAAGTGTTGGCTGATATCCCACAGCTGATGGCATACGGCCTAGAAGTGTTGAAACCTCTGAACCTGCTTGTGTGAAACGGAAAATGTTGTCAATGAAGAGCAGCACATCTTGCTTCTGCACATCGCGGAAATATTCAGCCATTGTGAGAGCTGACAGAGCAACACGAAGACGCGTGCCAGGTGGCTCATCCATCTGACCAAAGACCAACGCGGTCTTATTGATAACGCCAGTTTCAGTCATTTCGAGGAACAAGTCGTTACCTTCACGTGTACGTTCTCCAACACCAGCGAATACAGATACGCCACCGAAGTTTTCAGCTACACGATAAATCATTTCCTGAATCAAAACTGTCTTACCAACACCGGCGCCACCAAATAGACCGATTTTTCCACCACGTACATATGGAGTAAGAAGATCGATAACTTTGATACCCGTCTCAAACATCTCGGTCTTTGACTCGAGTTGATCGAAGGCAGGGGCAGTACGGTGAATCGGCCAACGCTCCTTCACATCAAGTGATGAAGTTGGAACGTCGAGGGATTCTCCAAGTGTGTTAAATACATGTCCTTTAGTGACATCTCCGACTGGAACCATGATTGGCGTACCAGTGTCGCGAACTTCAGCGCCACGGACCATTCCATCAGTTGGCTGCATCGAAATCGCACGAACGAGGTTATCGCCGATGTGCTGGGCCACTTCAAGTGTCAGTAGACGGCTCTGACCTGAGAGCGTGACATCTACGTGGAGGGCGTTAAAAATTGCCGGCATCGCATCGGATGGGAATTCAATATCCACCACCGGTCCAATAACACGTGCGACGCGTCCGAACTTAGTCGCTTCAGTAGTTTGAGTCTTCTGTGTCACTATTCGCTCCCTGCGCTAGCTGAGGCAAGCGCATCTGCGCCGCCAACAATTTCACTGATTTCTTGCGTAATTTCTGCCTGACGAGCTGCGTTAGCAAGTCGAGTCAAAGATTTAATGAGGTCATCAGCATTATCTGTAGCTGACTTCATTGCGCGACGTCGAGCCGCATGCTCTGAAGCTGCTGATTGCAACATTGCGTTAAACACTCGAGCTTCAACATAGCGAGGTAATAAAGCATTTAAGACCTCGGTCGCGTTTGGCTCGAATTCGTATTCAGGTAGCAAGCCTTCAGGCTTTGATGCACCATTTGGAGAATCTAGCAACATCGGCAACATACGAGTTGCAACTGGTTGCTGAGTAATCATCGATTTAAAAGTCGTATAAACAATATGGATTTCATCTGAATCACCAAGAAATTCTTGTGCAAGTGAGAAAGCCACTTCTTTTGCATTTTCAAATGTTGGATTATCTGAGAACCCAGTCCACGAACCTGCAATCTCACGATTGCGGAACTTGTAAAAGTTAACTGCTTTCCGTCCTACCAAATAAGCACGGACATCTAATCCACGCTCCTTGAGCTCGGCAATCAAAAGGTCTCCCTCTTTGATTGCGGCATTTGAGTAGGCACCGGCCATGCCACGGTCAGCTGCAATTACAAGAACTGAAGCCCGACCAGCATTTACATGCTGTGCGGTAAGTGGATGATCTGTATTTGAATACATTGCAATTGCCGCAACTGCATTTGTAATTTCATTTGCATAAGGGGATGAAGCAGCCACGCGTTGTTGTGCCTTGACGATACGAGAAGCTGAGATTAACTCCATAGCTTTCGTGATCTTCTTAGTCGCCTTGACCGAACGCATCCGGCGGCGATAAATGCGTAGTTGTGCACCCATGAGTTACTTCTTTACCTCACTGGCCTTGAACTGTGCTTTGAATACAGTAACTGCCTCATCAAGGGCTGCAACTGTGTCATCAGTGAGTTCACGAGTATTTGAAATAACATCCATAATCGAAGCACGATCGCGCGCAACGAATTCAAGGAATTCACTTTCAAAGCGACGAATATCGGCTACTGGAATTGAATCCATCTTGCCCGTTGTTCCCGCCCAGATTGAAACTGCCATGCGTTCAACTGAGTAAGGGCTGTATTGACCTTGCTTCAAGAGTTCAACCATGCGAGCACCTCGCTCAAGTTGAGCCTTTGAAGCTGCATCAAGATCTGAACCGAAAGCTGCGAAAGCTTCGAGTTCGCGGTACTGAGCTAGGTCAAGGCGTAAACGACCAGCAATTTTCTTGATTGCCTTTGTCTGAGCTGAACCACCAACGCGTGATACCGAGATACCCACGTTAATAGCCGGACGTACACCCGCGTTGAACAAATCGGTTTCTAGGAAGCACTGACCATCGGTAATCGAAATTACGTTTGTAGGAATGAAGGCAGAAACGTCATTTCCCTTAGTCTCGATGATTGGAAGGCCAGTCATAGAGCCGCCACCTAATTCATCAGAAAGCTTTGCACAACGCTCAAGTAAACGTGAGTGTAAATAGAAAACATCGCCTGGGTAGGCTTCACGGCCTGGTGGGCGACGAAGCAAGAGTGAGACGGAACGATAAGCCTCTGCCTGCTTAGAAAGATCATCAAAAATAATCAATACATGTTGACCGTTATACATCCAGTGCTGACCAATTGCAGAACCTGTGTATGGAGCTAAGTACTTAAAGCCGGCTGGGTCTGATGCAGGTGATGCAACGATTGTTGTGTATTCCATCGCGCCAGCTTCTTCAAGTGCACCTTTAACAGATGCAATTGTTGAGCCTTTTTGGCCAATTGCTACATAAATACATTTAACTTGCTTCTTAGGATCCCCGCTCTTCCAGTTTTCTTTCTGGTTGATGATGGTATCGATTGCAATCGCAGTCTTACCGGTTTGGCGGTCACCAATGATGAGCTGGCGCTGTCCGCGACCAATAGCTGTCATCGCATCAATCGCCTTAATACCAGTTTGCATTGGTTCTTTTACTGGTTGGCGCTGAACAACTGATGGCGCCTGAACTTCAAGTGCACGAGTTGCCTCGGCAATAATTTCACCCTTGCCATCAATTGGACGGCCGAGTGGATCTACAACGCGACCAAGGAAACCATCGCCTACTGGTACAGAGAGAATTTCACCAGTGCGTCGAACGGTTGTACCTTCTTCAATGCCGGTGAATTCACCCAAAATAACTACACCGATTTCGCGAACGTCAAGGTTCAATGCCAAACCAAGAGTTCCATTTTCAAATTTTAAAAGCTCATTTGTCATTGTTGAAGGCAAGCCTTCAACGCGCGCAATACCATCGCCGGCTTCGGTAACTACACCGATTTCATCGCGAGCTGCAGCGCCTGGGTTATAGGACGCGACGTGCTTTGAAAGCGCATCGCGAATATCCTCGGGGCGGATTGTTGTATCCGACATGTCGTTCTCCCTCTGTTCATCTAACTAATCTCTACTGGGTGAAGTAGAGAATTCTTATACTGCGAGCGCTCTGCTCGCTTCTGCCAAACGGTTACTGATGGTTCCATCGATAACTTCATCATCGAATCGAACTGCGACACCACCGATTACGCTGGCATCAATTTCAACTGAAATATGTACTGGTTGCCCCATTTGCTTCGTGAGCGTTGCGGCTAGCTTCTCGCGTTGGGCCGAAGTTAACTCCACGCGGCTGCGAACCACTGCGCGAAGACGGTTATGACGAGAAGTCACTCCATGGATAAATGCAAGGAGTGAAAGTTCAATACTGCGGCGTTGCAGGACGCGAACGAGCTGTTCCAGCAAACGTACTGATGAAGGCGTGTACTTGCCCCCAAAAATTGCCTTTATAAGTTCGGCTTTATGATCTCCAGAATCCAATGAACTGTTAAGCGCCTGGCGAAGATCATTATTGGCTACAAGGACTTTGGAGAATGCGAAGAGTTCTTCTTCTACTTGATCCAAAGAGTTACTGGCGTTGGCTGCCGTAGCTTCGGCTTCAACAGCTAATTGCTCTATGGCGTGCACGATGTCGCTTGTACGAGACCAGCGAAGCGCAACTAGTTGAACGATGAGATCCAGTGTTGACTTAGAAACATTGGCAGCAAAGAGGTCGGTCACAAGGGCCGTCTTTGCTTCATGATCTCGAGCTGGGTCAGTCACTGCTCGACGCAGTGCGCCTGAGGACTGGAGAGCAAGAAGAACGTTGAAGAGCTCTGCAGAAACAGCGGTGCACTCAGTTGATGAAATGCCTTTCAGCTTTCCATCAAGTACAACGCGAATCGCCGATAAAGATTGGCGAGAGTTTCCACCGAGGTTCAACATTACTTATTCCGCCCCGTCTCTTGTGCAAGATCTTCTAGGAAGCGATCGACAACACGAGATTGACGAGCCTGGTCTTCTAGAGCTTCCCCAACGATCTTGGATGCAAGATCTGTCGCAAGCGAACCTACTTCTAAAC
The DNA here is from genome assembly GCA_903838475.1 of uncultured Actinomycetes bacterium. GTDB lineage: Bacteria > Actinomycetota > Actinomycetes > Nanopelagicales > Nanopelagicaceae > PALSA-747. The sequence continues at coordinate 10,692 of CAILYP010000099.1, forward strand.
GAAGTGAAGTAATTGCTGCTTGACGCTCTGCTTCAATGGAAGCGTGCGCTTGTGATGTAATGCGAGCAGCTTCTTCTTGAGCGCGCGTACGAAGATCTTCGATAATCGCCGCGCCTTGAACGCGAGCTTCTTCACGAATCTTCGTAGCTTCACCACGAGCATCAGCAAGCTGTGCAGTGTATGACTGCAACGCTTCTGCCGCTTCTGCTTGTGCGCGCTCTGCTTTCTCAATACCGCCTTGAATTGCTTCGGTGCGTGCCGTAAATGCTTTTTCAAACATTGGCACAACTGCCTTACGAAGAACAAGGAAAAGTAAAGTGAAGGCGACGAACCCAACGATTAATTCTGCTGTATGCGGAATTAGCGGATTGGCTGCTGCTTCAGCTGCAAACCTAGTTTTCACTCAAAACTCCTAATTATTAACTAGTAAGAAATAACTCGGTATTAGAGAACGAATGCGAGAACGAGACCGAAAAGTGCAAGCGCTTCAGCAAGGGCGAATCCGAGGAATGC
>CAILYP010000100.1:0-4083 GCA_903838475.1 uncultured Actinomycetes bacterium
TACTGGAGCAGTTGTTCAGCGCCAGCCATTTGGTGGTTGGAAGCGTTCAAGTGTTGGAGCTAACGCTAAGGCTGGGGGACCTAATTACATTAGCGCGCTTCGAAATTGGAAGCCGTTGCAAGAGCCACGCGCTGCAAAGTGGTCGGTTGATGATTGGTGGAAGCGAGTAGGTGGCCTAGCAATAGATGCCTCTGGCCTTAGCGTTGAAAAGAACTTCCAGCGTTACCGCAAACCCCTTACTCCCATTCTTGTTCGCATTGATGACTCAACCTCAAACGAGGACCTGACGTTAATTAAATACATTGCACAAGTAACGGGAACCGAGATTCATTGGTCAACGGCAACTGCCGAAAGTTTCGAGGAATTCATTGAACGAGCCACATATAAAGTTCGCTGGCTTTCAAGTGAGAAGGCACCGCGCGCAGAGTTGATTGCGAAAGGTGTTTCACTTGATCCTCGCCCGGTTGCCCAACGCGGTGACATCGAAGCACCTCGCTGGTTATTAGAACAGTCAGTTGCAATAACGCATCACCGCTACGGAAACACCAATGGTGGCCCCAAGCCAGAGTGCAAAGGGTTAGCTAGCTATTAATTGCCGCTCCATTGCGCCATCTCGCGGCGAAGTGGATCTAGTCCCATAGGTCCAATTGCAAGTGCGTAATTATGGAATTTTTTAATATCGAAGTTTGAACCTAAGCGCTGCTTAGCATCTTCGCGAATTTCCATCCAAACCCGCTCTCCCACTTTGTATGAGATTGCTTGGCCAGGCCATCCTAGGTAGCGCTCGATTTCACTCTTGGCAAAATCGGGAGCCATCAGCGCACGTTCCACGAGCAAGTTATATGCCGAATCTGCATTCCAAACATTTCCATCAAAATCTTTATATCCAAGATGCATTCCAATATCGACAACTACACGAGCTGCACGAAGTGCTTGTCCTGCCAAATAACCAAGTTCTAGTGATGGCTCATTAAATGCGCCGAGTTCATCCATAAAGCGTTCGGCATAGAGCGCCCAACCTTCACCATATCCACTAATCCATGCATCGGTCCGTTGGAAACGACTGAGGCGATCCCTCTCTAAGTTAGCGGTTGCAAACTGTAAGTGATGCCCAGGTACTGCTTCGTGATACCAGGTCGATGCAATATGCCAGAAATTAAAAGTGGTGTGGCCAAGTGTTGGATACCAGGTCGTACCGGGCCGGGATAAATCCTCACTTGGTGGCATGTAATAAGGCGCCGCAGCCGAACCTTCTGGAGCTATTCGCGCATCACAAAATGCAATCGAAGGATCGATATCAAAGTACTTTCCGTTTAGCGCTTCAACGGCCTCCTCTGTGAAATCTTTCAATTTCTTAAGAAGCGCATCTGTTCCTTCGATCCGGTGTAGCTCTGCGTTCTCGCAATAATCAGCGACTTCGGCGAGAGTCTTACCTTTCAAGCCTAATTTTTCTGCTGCTGTAAACATGCGATCGTTGATTCGTTGAAGGTCCTCAACTCCCCATTCGTAGGTGGCTCGTAGATCCAATTTTGCTCCAGTGAAGTATCTAGCCCATGGCGCATAACGGGCCTCACCAACTGCATCAACTTCCGTGGAACGCGGGGCATGCACATCAGACATCCACTTCGACATTTTTATGCATGCCGCTTCAGCACTCTTGGCTGCTTCATGAAGTGCCGGATACTTACCTTCTGGATCAATTTCTTTAGCGAAGCTTTGATAGTTTCCAGTTCCGTGAGTTTCAAGCTGTTCTGCAATAACAGATACTTGGCGACGAGCTGTACCTAATCCTTTTGTATGCATCTCTTCAATGGTGGATTGCCACGAATCAAGTGCAGCGCCAACTGCGTTTAACCTAGAAGTTATGTTGGCAATTGCTGCTTCACCCTCGGTTGGCATAATCGTGAAAATTGAACGAATATTTGAAGCTGGATTAACTATCGGGCTGTAAGCGATGAATCTTTCATTAGAGTCATAAACAATCAATCCTGACTCAAGGCGCTCAATTAAAACTTCCTTAGCAATGCGATCAATATCATCAATCGGTTTTAGCGCTTTTGCTCTCTCCAAGACTTGACGTGCATAAGCAGCTTCTTTGGCTCCTTGTGAAGTGGAAAAGTCATCTAGAAGATGGTCATATCCTGAGATACCAAGACTGGTAGCAGCCATTGGGCTCATTCGCGCTGCGGTATCGATGTATTCATCTGAGAGCGCGAAAATCTCTGAACGGTGATTATTTAAAGGCTTGTTTTCAGAAGAATTTGTCATGGGAGTTGTATAACAGGATTTCTAAAAAAAATGGAGCCCCCCGTCAGGATTGAACTGACGACCTTCCGCTTACAAGGCGGGCGCTCTACCACTGAGCTAGGGAGGCTTGCTTCGATTCATACAACGCAACCAGCGGCTTATTATGCCACGAGAAACCAGATGGTTCTAACGCGCAAGATTTGGCCTGCTACTAGTAGGTTCGCCTCGTGCGATTGGGAGTACTTGATGTCGGTTCAAATACCGTCCACCTACAGGTGGTCGATACCCATGTCGGCGCCCGCCCCAATCCGACCTTCAATTACAAAGAAGAGCTTCGATTAACTGAGTTTCTTCAATCAGATAACACAATATCCAAAGAAGGAATAGGTGCGCTGGAGGCAACTCTTCGCAGAGCTATCGCAGAAGCACAATCTGTACAAGTAGAGGAATTGCTCCCCTTCGCAACTTCAGCACTTCGTGAAGCAGCAAACGGTGAGCTCATTATTAATAAGCTCAACAAAGATCTTGAGATTGACCTACAAGTACTTACCGGCGAAGAAGAGGCGAAGCTAACTTTTCTCGCTGCGCGTCGATGGTTTGGTTGGTCTAGCGGACGCTTGCTCGTTATTGATATCGGTGGAGGTTCACTTGAAATTGCTGCGGGAAATGATGAAGCACCAGAAGTAGCTGTATCACTTCCACTAGGAGCAGGGCGCTTAACGAAGAATTATTTACTAGGTGATCCATACTCTGAAAAAAGTGTTCGTAACCTTCGAGACCATATTGAAAACCAACTTGAATCTATTCTGCCCGCACTTGTCCATCATCAAGAGACTGATCGCGCAATTGCAACAAGTAAGACTCTTCGTACTTTGGCGAGACTGGGCGGTGACTGGTTTGACGGTAATGGTAAATCAATTCGAATTGATCACATTCGTAAAATGTGCACAAAGCTTGCTGAAATGACGCATCAAGAACGAACGAAGTTGCCTGGAGTATCTGGAAACCGAGCCGGACAAATTGTCGCTGGCGCCTTCGTTACCGAAAGCGTTATGCGAAATCTTGATCTACGCGAGCTTGAGATCTGTCCGTGGGCACTTCGTGAAGGAGTTGTACTTAAATGGATGGATTGGACTGAAAAGTAAACTCAGGTAGTTGGCGCTTCAAGCCGATCAATTTGGAGTACTTCCTTCTTCTTGTGGTGAATAATCCATGCCTCACCTGGCTGTAATTTATTATCTGGATAGTCAAAATCAATCTTTTTTGTCAATTTCTCTAACATTCGAGGCACTACTGGATTATGACTACAAACTAAAATTGTTCGTTCATCCTTGATAATCTCTTTTGCAAATTCAATTGCTAATTCTTTATCCTTTTTCCAACTCTGTTCACTAATATCTTTTTCTACTTTTAGTTTTATATCCAGAGCTTTTGTTAGCGGTTCAACAGTGTCATAACACCTAATCGCATCAGAAGTTATGACTTTTTCAATATTGAAAGCTTGATAGATAGAAATCATTCGTTTAGCTTGGAGTGAACCGCGTTGATCAAGTGGACGATCCTCATCCCCGCCAAGCCATTCCTCGCGCGCAAGAGCTTTACCGTGTCTGAGCATGATCAGAGCTTGGGAATCAAATGGAGATTTGAAGAATACAGAGAGCACTTCCTTATCACTTTCGCGAGTAGCTAGCTCAATTGCTTCTTCAATCGTCAGCCAGCGACCCTCATCGGCTTCGGCGTTTGCAACGAAATTATCATTTGGATCATAAGCATGCGCAGCCCAATACGAAACCCGCTTGAGGCCATCAGCTACGTAATATTCAGTTTCGGTAATGA
>CAILYP010000101.1:0-4296 GCA_903838475.1 uncultured Actinomycetes bacterium
AGTTTCCAATCAAGCCGATAAGTATTAGGTAGATAACTGGGCCAGGAATTATTGGTGGTGACCAGTTAAAGAAATTAATTATGTAGGTCGGAACTTCACCGGCAGGGCTTGGCAAGATCATGATGGCAATTCCGAGCCAAACGAAGGAAGCACCAAGGGTTACGACGATCGAAGGAAGTTGGCGATTGTGCACCAATAAACCCAGCAATACATAAGCAATAATCATTCCGACATAGATCAGCAACGCGTAAAAGATATGGTGGATCAAAACGATTGCAGTAATTACGTTAACGAGCCCAACGAATGTTCCCAGGCCCAGATCGATATCACCGGCCGCCATAATGAACATTTGAGCAGTGGCAGCAAATGCCAGTGGAACCGCTGCAGATAAAAGTAAATTGAAGCCGTTATAACTTAGCGCGCTTGGTTCTAAGCGAATAACTACAAACATCAGGATTACTAAGAAATAGAACGGAACGCCATTCCAGAAATTAATCTTGGACATGAGGGAACTCTTTGATTTCAAGGAAACCATTAAATTTCAACCGCCGCTCCGAATGAGGCCGCGATAACTCGGGCTTCGTGGCGGTCATCGCCTTCAAGCACTTCGACAATTTCACCAGCACGTAAAACATAAACGCGATCGCAGTGGATTAGCTCTTCGTTCTCAGTTGAGTACCAAATAACTGCGCGACCAGCAGCGGCTTCTTCTTTTAGAATCGCATACATTGATTCTTTGGTTCCTTGGTCAACGCCACGAGTCGGGTCATCAAGCAAAATAATGTCAGCGCCAGTTGCAATCGAACGAGCCATCAAAGCCTTCTGTTGATTACCACCAGACAGACTTACGATCGGCGCGGTGACTGCGCCGCGAATTTCTAACCGCTTGCTCCAAGAATCAACAAGTTTCTTCTCGCTATTTCTTGAGAGCCAACCAATTTTGCTTAGGAACTTCAGGCTTGATGCTGAAATATTTTCACCAACAGTCCAGAATTTAAAGATACCTGCAACAACCCGGTCACCACTTACATATGCGATATTTCCGTGCACTTTGATCGCTCGGTATGCCGAAGGGGTTCTGGAAGTTGCGGTGCGGAAGATGGCTTCTAGTACTGCGCGCTGGCCGTGGCCTTCAAGTCCTACGAGGCCAATAATTTCACCGGCCTTTGCCTCAAGTGAAATATCTTTTAGTTCGCCATTTGAAAAACCGCTGATTGAAACTTTATCGCGATCTCCGGTACTAGCCTTTGAAACAACTGCGATCGTAGAAGCCGAATCACTCCGATGCGAACCACCCATTAGCGAAATCAACTTATCGCGAGTTAGCGCTGATGTTGGCTCTTCGGCGATGATCTTTCCATCGCGCATTACATAAATTCGATCGAGGTGGGTAAGCATTTCATTTAGGCGGTGCGTTGTGACAATCGCACTCAAGCCTTCATTTGAACGCTTACGTAACCAACTATAGAGAGTTGCGGTTGCATCAGCATCGAGAGATGAAGTTGGTTCATCCAACATTAATAATTCTAATTCGCGATTTGATGTCAGTGTCGCACTTGCGATTTCAACCATCTGACGCTTTGCGATGGATAAGTCAGAAATCTTTTGACCGGCCGAGATGCCGTGTCCTGGGAAAATATCATCTAGCGCAGCTTCGAGTTTCTTCCATGCGCTGCGTTGCCAACCAAAACCCTTAGCATCTTGTAATACAACTGCAGCGCTCTCATCAACGCGAAGTGCGGGACAGAGCGAGAGTTCTTGGTGAACGGTATGGATTCCAAAATTACGTGATGCTCCGGCGGTTAAGCCATCTGTCATTTCAAATTCATTGCTGCCAATTTGCATACGTCCCTGGTCTGGTTTTGTTAAACCAGCCAAGGACCGTAGCAAAGTACTTTTTCCGGCTCCGTTGTGGCCGGCGATTCCAACTAATTCGTTGGGCCGAACCACAATGGAGACGTCAGAGAGCGCACGAGTAGCACCAAAGCTCTTCGAGAAGTTATCTGCTCGAAGTCGAACCTTTGAATCTTCGCGTGGGCTCATACCTAATTAGTCTAGTTATTTAATTAGCTAGGTAGGTCAGTTACGACGTACTTTGGAGTTCCCTTTACAGCTAGGTCAACCAAAGACTTTACGGCAGCAAGTGAGAAGAACTTACTTGCTACTGCGCCGTCTGGAGTTGCAGCGATCCATGCATCTAGGTGATCTGCATTGATCTGTAGTAGAGGTGCGAATACTGCCTTAGGAACCTTTACGCCAGTAGCAAGAAGGTAGGCAACCCAGAATGCAACTGTAGACATACCAGGCATTGATGAGATTGACATTGTCTTGTACTTGGAATCTGCTGTTGATAGTTCCTTCCAAACGCGGAGCTCATCACCACGGTTACCCATGATTGTGACAGGAGCAGGAAGTTTTGCAGCCTGGAATGCACGTACTGCACCGGCTCCATCTCCACCTTGTCCTACTACACCAGCGATTGTTGGAAGGCTTGGAATGATTCCTGTTACTGCTTGTTGAGAAACTGTTGTTGACCAGTTTCCGTTAACAGAACCAGCAATCTTCAAACCTGAGTGCTTAGCAACTGCATCGTGAATTCCCTTTGAGATATCAACGTCAACAGATGTACCTGCAACGCCGCGGATCTCTAGAAGGTTTCCAGTGCCGCCCAAAGCGGTGTTGATGAATTCAGTCTCAATGCTTCCGTATACAACATAGTTAGATTCGATGTTGTAAGCACATGGAGCAGTTGTGAGTGAGTCGAATACAACGACCTTGATCTTCGCTGCGCAAGCTTGTGCAATAACTCCGTTAAGAGCTGTTGGTGAAGCGGCATCGATGATGATTACGTTGTAACCCTTAAGGATCATTGCCTTAAGTTGTGAAGCTTGCTGAGTTGCATCGTTGTTTGAGTTTACGATGTCGAAGCTCTTGATTTGTCCAGCTGCTTTAGCGCTGTTTGCTGCCTTCGAGAAATCTGAAAGCATTTGTTGACGCCATGAGTTACCTGCGTATGAGTTACTTAGACCAATCTTGATGTTGCTTGCTGCAGAAGCAGAAGATACGGAGCTGATTGCTACGAATCCTGTTGCTAATAGTGCAGCCGCGCTAGCCATCGCAATTGACTTAGTACGTAGAGATGTTTTGAACATGTAGTTCCTCTCAGAGTAGTTACGTTGTACAAACCGTTAGATCCATGTGTGACGGAAGAACCAGTTCGTATCGACGAGGCTAGACCTGAATTACGCCCAGGTAAAGGTCGGGTTGATCACGCTTTCGTTATAAATGTGGTGATTTTTGAGCGTAGGAATTCACCCCACCCAATAACTAAGGCTGGGTTTTGAGGGTTTTCAGATAATCGATCTGTGCTGGCGTTAATTCAATTATGACGTCGGTTTATAGAAATCGTAATAAGTGCTTCCTTTAGGGTATCCATAAGAAGCTGGCAGTAAGCCATCCAGGCTTTCTAGCGTAATTTTGTAGATATCTTTCGAGTGAACAGAAAGTGGCAAAATATATTTGAACGCGTTTGTTTGCGTAAAAGTTGTGTCTGGCGTTGCTGAAGTCAGCAAGAATGGGTGTAGCGGGTTACCGTTCGATCCAATGCCATCGGTGCTACGTCCTGTCCAAAGTCCATTTTGAAAATCAATAACTGCATAACCTGTGGGAATCTGTAAATCAGAAACTCCGGGACTTGAAGGCCGATATCCACTTCCCCACCAGATATCTACAAAACCATCCGGACTTATAGAATCGAATTTGGCTACAGTTAACGGATCTGCTCCGTTGTTTCCATAAACTTTGACCCTAAATATTTTATTCTGGCAACTTGCAGGAATTTGCGAAACAGTAATACTGGTGGCCATAAAGTCACCGGAATTGGTGAAAACTAGTGGATCTTCAATGTTTTCAGGTTGCCGCGCTTAGCTGATTACCACGTATTTTCCACCAAAGACATTCGACACCCGTGCTAGATCAGGTTCGTAGCCGGCTCCGTTGACATACATACCTACGGTAATTCCTACTGTTGAAGAAATTTCAACTATGTCTGTGTGGTTCGTATTTGAGTATGAAAGTGGTGTAGCGGTGATGGGAGTCGCAGCATTTTGGAAGGTAGAGTTTGGGGTAACAAGTATTGAATTAGTTCCAGAACACGCCGTGGTTTGAGCCACGCCTTGACCGAATTCAACTGGCTTTCCAGTATTTAAATTTAAATTTGCAGCGAGCGTGGAACCGATTGCGATGACGCCGGCGAGCGCGCCAATTCCAACGATTAACTTTTAATCCGTGGGTCGA
>CAILYP010000102.1:0-6865 GCA_903838475.1 uncultured Actinomycetes bacterium
CCAATAAATACCAGCGATTCCACCAACTACTGATCCTAGAATCACAGCGGAAAGACGGAATAGAAATACATTTTTTCCAAGCGAGGCAGGCACATCATCATCCTCGCGGGTTGCTCGCAAAACGCGAGCCCAGCTTGTTCGTTGTATGAAGCTCATGCAGATAAGCAAGATAATTGCAGATAGCCAAACAATCAGAAGCAGAGCCATATCTCGTGAGGCAAAACTTCCAAAAATTGGCTTGATTTTCCCTTGAATGTTAATCAATACCTTGTTGAACTGATCGGTGTAGGAAGCAAAACCGCGAGTACTGGGAATATTTAACGACCCTTGAGCACCACCCGTTAGGTGGTCTGAGTTGTGAATGATGTAACGGACAATTTCCGAGAAGGCGATACTTACAATCGAGAAATAGTCCCCGCGAAGTCGAAGGGTCGTCAAGCCTAAGAAAGCCCCTCCCAAGCCGGCCATCACTACTCCTGCAAAGCAGGCAAGGTAGAGATTCCAGTTATAGGTAATTACCAGAATTGCCATTGTGTAGGAGGAGAGAGCCATCATTGCGACATGGCCAAAGTTTAGAATTCCGCCAAGACCATATTGAACCTGTAGACCCAAGGCAAAAATGCAATAGATACCGGCCATTAAAAGTACAAAGATCCAGAACCCTGGTTGCACAAATGCGTTCATTAGATGCTTCTCGCCTTCACTCCAAGGAGACCTTCAGGCTTAACTAGTAGAACAATTCCAAGTGTTGCAAAAGCAACAACTGGTTTATATGAACTTGGGATACCTCCGAAGAAAATATGCCAGGTCGACATTTCCATCACAAGCCCCAGGGTCATTCCACCGAGTAGCGCTCCATATGCATCACCAATAGTTCCTAGGACTACTGCGGCAAAAATTGGCAGAAGTAAGGTCCATCCCATAGTGCTATCAAAACGTCCCTGAACCATTCCTTGAAAAATACCAGCAAGCGCGCTGAGTATCCCGTTGATGATCCATACGTAGCGAACAACTTTATTTACATTGATTCCAGATACGGCAGCTAATGAAGCGTTATCGGAGAAGGCGCGCATATCTTTACCGATTGTGGACTTAGCCATGAACAATCCCAAAGTAATAATCGCTGAAGTGGCAAGTAAAAGAACTATCAATTGCGAGGTAGCAATTTGTGCACCAAGAAAACCAAATGTCGCGGTTTCATTGATTGCAAACTTCCTGCTTCCACTTGAGAAAATCATCAAAATACTTTGGCGCAAAATAAGTGCAACTCCGGTCGCAACCAAGAAGAGAGCGAGTGTGCCCGCCTTGTTTTCACGAAGGCGCTTCCACAAAAGCCAGTCGAGAGCCAAACCAAGGAGGCAAATACCAAGAATTGCGACTATTACTGAAAATATGAGCGGCAATCCTTTGGAGATGCTGAGGAATACTGCAATAAAGGCGCCGAGGGTCATGAAGTCACCCGCCGCAAAATTAACCAGACGCAAAACTCCATAGACAAGTGAAACTCCTACGGCAGCCATAGCCAAAATCGATCCAGTGACGAGGCCGTTAAAAAGGAGTTGTACAAACTCAGCCATTGCTATTCGCCCCTTTCGACCGTAGGTAAATGAGTGGAGTTAGTTTAAGATATTTCTGTGAGCGAAAACGACATGGAACTCTACGACTTGAAAATTGTAGTCGACCGAATCGAAGGCCGCTCAGTGTGCGGGATGAAGGTTGGCGATTATTTTGAATTGACCAATAGCGCTGAACTGCGAATTCCTGAGGGTAAACACTTTTGCATCTATGCCATTCAAGCCGTGACTCCGTTGCTCCCTGCCAAGCAACGCCAGCTCCCAGAAGGGGATTGGCTTGAGAAAGATTCATTTGTCTGCTGCCCCGATCCTGAAGAACGATTAATAATGAGAATTGAACGTACTCGAAAAGTCTCTCTCAAATCAAGTGATTTAACTTAATTATTTTTTAATTATTATTTGTATGCATAATGCTGCGATGCTTCTCTGAATACCTTTCGAGTTCATAAACATCTCCATTTGGTCCGGAGGACTTACTGATGATATTTCTAATAATCATGAGTTCGGCTTCTGAAAATTTAATCGAATCAATCTGAAGATTTGATTTAAGATGCGAGATATTTCTCGCCCCAATAATCACGCCTTTTACTCCAGGTTGTTTGAGAATATAAGCCGAAGCAATTGTGCCGATGTCGGTTGCGTGAGCATCCGCAATATCCTTAAGCGCTTGAAGTAACTCTTGAAAAAGTTCCCAGCTACCAAATTCTTCGATAACTAATTGATATTTGATACTCGAACGAGTTTCAGCGGTTGAGGGTTCTGCAATGCCCAAATATTTTTCCGAGAAGAATCCACCAGCGACTGTTCCATAGCAAAGGATACCAATATTGTTTTCGATACAGTATTGAACTAGTCCATTTTCTGGCCTACGGTCAAGAATAGAATATTGCAATTGAATACTTGCCGGCGCTAAACCCGCTTGAACAAACTCCTTTACGCGGGGGAGATCAAAGTTAGTTATTCCCACGTGGCGGATCTTGCCAGCCTCTTTGAGCTTGAAGAGCTCCTCCATTGCAGCAAGATAATTTTTTGCTTCATATTTCCACCAGTGGAATTGAACAAGGTCAACTTGCTCTACACCTAATCGCGTGAGTGAGCGCTCAACGATGCTCGCCACATCAGTGCGGTCAAAATCGTGAAGAAACTTCTCATTAGGTACATATTTTGTATGTAGCTGCACCATTGAACGAGCAGTACCACCGTTTCTGACAGCCAGCTCTTTGATAGCTTTTCCAATGAGCTCTTCTACGCCTGTATAAATATCTCCGAAATCAAGAGTAGAAATCCCTGCTTCTACAAACGCCACTGTATCTGCAACTGCTTGGTCTGCCTGGATGGATGTGGTGAGCGAATGCCCGGTACTTAACTGCCATCCGCCCTTAATTACCGGCGATATTTCATAACCTGGTGTCAATTCATGCTTTTTCATGTGGTTCGTACTCATTGAATGATTGCTTCCACTTCAATTTCGACCAAGTATTCATCACCTATTAACTTGGCTTGGACCATTGTGTTTGCTGGGCGAATGTCTGCAAAGCGCTCACCATGCACTCGGGCAATCGGCTCCCAATCCTTGAGGTCATTACAAAATATTCGGCTTCGCACCACATCTGAAAGCTTGCCACCTAGTGATTCAATAGATGCTTCTATTTTATCAATCACAAAATGGGTCTGAGCAATCGGATCATTTATTCCAATTGATAAGGCACCATGTGTTGCCGTAGTTCCGGAAACAAAAATACGGTCCCCAACTCTCATCGCACGTGAGTAGCCCGCAAGAGTCTCCCAAGAAGTTCCAGAATCTATGTAGCTGCGATTGCCGCGCTGCGAGACTATGTAAACAGCCGGAAAATCTTCAAGGTGGTGGCTTAAATCTCCAGACGCAGTTAAGTATGGCGGCTTACGGTATTCATCACCGCAGTCACCGGGAATCATGTCAAGAGTAGAAATAGCTTTTAAAATTCGTTCAATCTGAGCGTCGGATAATTCAAATGTAAATAACGAGGCTGCATCTTCAATATGAGAATTTTGACCCAGCCTAGCTCCAATAATTACGCTACCAACTGCTTTGCGTGTTAACTGAAATTTACTAGCTATTGTAGAGATCGAACGGTTTGTCTCTTTGGCCACTTCATTGACTTCAGAGAGCACGTGTTGGAATTTTTCCCAGCCACCTGCGGTATCAATAAATCTTTTATATTTCATCAATGACCAATTAGAAAGTGCATCGCCAACTGGCTCAGCTTTACCTAGCCATTTCTGCGAGATGAATCCACCGCAGAGCGTTCCATAAGCAAATATCTTGATGCCACTTTCTTGACAAAATTCAGCCATCTGGCCAGACCCGCGCCTATCAATCAATGAATAAGAGATTTGATTCGAGACGATATTGACGCCTGCGGATTTTGCAATCCGTAAGTGGGCAGTGTCAAAATTGGTGGTACCTAAAGCGCCGATAAGACCTTCTTCTTGAAGTTCTTGAAGGTATAAGAGCGTATCTAGCCAATAAGGATTACTAAAACTCCATGCGTGGTACTGAAGTAAGTCAACTTTGGTAGTTTGCAATCTGTTGAGACGCTCGTGCACCGCAGCACGAACTTCTTCTCGGCTGATTGGACCAGGTTTTGGAACCCACTTTGTGAGCATGTGCGTGCCCTGGCCCACCTTTGAATTCTTTTGAAAATATCCGGCGATAACTTCTGCCGATCCGTAGTGATCGGCCATATCAAATGTATTAAGACCAGCTAGTACGTAGGGCTCCATGAATGTTGAAGTAGCTGCTGGGTCTAACGTATTGCCATCTTTTTCCATATCGGCAATCTGCCAAAGGCCAGTAATGGCACGTGAAATTTCGAGACCCTTTGCTAGCGTGATCTTTTCAACATTGCTCATATGCGAGGTATTAGTTAATTTCGAAGGAAAGATTTATGTTTCGCGAACGCCTCTAAGACTTTTTTAACATCTTCGCGGTTATTGTAAAAATGAGGTGAAATACGAATGTTTCCATCTCTCGATGAAGTAATGACTTTTTCACCTTCAAGGGCAGCAACATGTGCATGTTCGTCAGTGGAGGCTACCGCCAACATTGCTCCATGCTTAGCTTTCTCAGCTGGAGTTACTACCTTTCCACCTAGGGATTCAATACCTTCGCGAAGTTCCTCATGTAGCGGAAGAACATATTCATAAATCTGCGGAACTCCTATTTCTAAGAGCATCTCCATTCCACTTGCTGCTGGGTAGAGCGCAGGAATTGGGGGAGTACCTGATTCAAATCGTCGAGCATCTTTAGCTGGGTCGTAAGAATGAATATCCATCGCGAAAATATCTCGAGCTGCAAACCAGCCAGTAGTGACGGGAATTAGCTGAGATGTTGTACTCGAGCGCGCAAACATAAATCCAACTCCTGGAGCTCCAAGCATGTATTTGAGCACTCCGCCAACTAAGAAGTCAGCCTTTAAGGCTTTCATATCTATTGGTACAGCGCCAGTGCCTTGATAAGCATCAACGAGAACTAGCGCGCCCTTCTTGTGCGCAGCTTCGATGATTGGATCAAGGTCGGTCATTGCACCATTTCTGAAGCAAACCATTGTGACTGAGACAATCAAAGTTTCATCATCTATAGCGTTAATTAACGCAGCGGTATCTACAGTGAGATCTGGCTGACTCTGTATATGAACTACTTTGGCGCCACGTCTTTCTTGTGCGTGCCAAATTTGTCCAATAGTTGGAAACTCATTTTCGGTTGTAACAATCTTGTTGCGCTTTCCCGTGAAGTCAAGGGCTGAAGCTAGCGAACTAACACCCGCTGATGCCGAGGTTGTAATTGCAATTTCACCAGAATCGGCGTTAAGGACTTTAGCAACTAGCGCTCGAACTGTTTCTTGATGACCAGCCCAATCGCCCCATGCAGAACCATTGAGTTCCATTGTCTTAAGGTAAGTTTCAAAGCTATTGCGAACTCGATCAGCGAGGGCTCCTTGGGAGCACGAGTTCATGTAGGTCACGTTGTTAAAGACCGTGAATTGATCTCGGTAGATTTTTGCAAGATCAATGACTTCACTATTAACGGCCAAGATAAGCCCTCCGCAATTCTTCATGGCCAGCTAGTTCGCTGGCGTCACCGTCGAGAACAATACGCCCTGTCTGTAAAACATATCCACGATCAGCAACAGAAAGAGCCATATTGGCGTTCTGTTCAACGATGAGCATGGAGATTCCTTGCGCATGCAGTCCTGCAATCATTTCAAAACTTTGTTCAACAAGTCGAGGTGATAGCCCCATTGATGGTTCATCCATCAGCAGTAAGCGAGGGCGTGACATTAGGGCGCGACCGACCGCAACCATTTGCTGCTCTCCACCCGAAAGGGTTCCAGCAAGTTGAGATTGCCTATCTTTTAGCTTGGGGAAAAGTTCAAAGACTCGTTCAAGGTCAGCTGGATCTGGCTCACCTAAAACGTAAGCTCCAATTTTTAAATTTTCTAAAACTGTCATAGGGCCAAATAGTCTTCGGTTTTCAGGAACTACGGACATGCCCATTTTGACTCGGACTGAAGTAGATTTTTTTGTCACGTCTTCACCAGCAAAAATAACTTTTCCGGTCTTTGGAGTGACCATACCGAGCGCAGTTTTTAGCGTTGTAGATTTTCCGCAGGCGTTTCCGCCGAGCAAGCAGACCAGTTCGCCCTCATTTACTTGCAACGAGACCTGCTGCAAGATATGAATCGCCCCATAATAAGTATCGACGTTATCTAGAATAAGAAGTGGTGTTGTCATTTTCGGTCAGCCGATCCTTTTCCAAGATATGCCTCAATAACATCTGGATGTGTAGCGACACTATCAAAATCACCTTCTGCAATTTTGACTCCATGATCAAGGGCAACGACTCGATCACTAACTCCTTCTACGACATGCATATCATGTTCAATTACTAAAATAGTTAATTTTTTCTCAGCCCGCATTCTTCCAATAACTTCACTTATTTCTTGGGTTTCCTTCGGATTCATTCCAGCAGCAGGTTCATCCAAAAGTAATACTTTTGGTTCTGTTGCTAAGGCTCGTGCTATTTCAAGTCGGCGCCTATTTGCATAAGAAAGTGAGTATGCAGGCTGGTCCCATCGATATCCAGTTAAGCGAGATCCGAAGAAATTCAATAACTCTTCTGCTCGCTGCCGTACTTCTTGCTCTTCCCGCTTAGAAGCAGGAGTCCCAAAAGCTGAAGCAAAAATATTTGAACGTGTGCGTGCATATGTTGCAGCCATAACATTTTCGATAACCAGATCGGAAGAGCGTCG
>CAILYP010000103.1:0-1865 GCA_903838475.1 uncultured Actinomycetes bacterium
CACTCACCCAGATTCCGTTATGGGAAATCTAGAATTTGCAATTTCTCACGGGATAAATGTTGTAGTTGGCACAACCGGTTTTGATCAGGCCAAACTTGCAAAACTTGAAACACTCCTTAAGGCCAACCCAAAGGTCGGTGCTTTAATCGCCCCAAATTTTGGTCTCGGTGCGGTTTTAATGATGCAGTTTGCGGCTCAAGCTTCAAAGTATTTTGAATCTGTTGAAATTGTTGAACTGCACCATCCAGATAAGGCTGATGCACCTTCTGGAACAGCTACTAGAACTGCAGAATTAATTTCCGAGGCAAGAGCTTCAGTCAATAAGCAACCAGCTCCAGATGCAACCGCATCCGGTTTGGTGGGGGCTCGCGGCGCCGTAGTTGGGCAAGTCCCAATCCACTCACTGCGACTTCGAGGTTTGGTTGCGCATCAAGAAGTGATTCTTGGCGATACTGGTGAAACGCTAACTATTCGCCATGATTCGATCGATCGTACTGGATTCATGCCTGGCGTATTACTCGGCATTAGAGAAGTTGGCTCCCATCCAGGGTTAACTTTTGGACTAGAACACTTTATGGATCTTAGCTAACCTGTAGCTAAGTTAAATTGGGGGAGAAATATGTCAAGTGATGCAGTAGTCGTGTACGGCGCAGAATGGTGCGGGGATTGCCGCCGTTCCAAGCGTTTTCTAGATTCTAATAACGTCGAATACACCTACATTGATGTCGAGGCAGATAAGTCAGCCGCTGACAAAGTTGTTGAGATTAATGGTGGTGCCCAGTCAATTCCAGTCATTGTTTTTAGAGATGGAACTCATTTGACCGAGCCGTCAGATATAGATCTAAAGAGCAAGCTTGAGGCACTTTCGATTCTTTAATATTCCTTCAGTAATTGAAGTGATATAAAACAGCGGAGGTAATAGCAGCGCCCACTACCACTACCGGGAAGGGCGCTTTTGCTATTAGCGCTGCGATTGCTACCGCAACACCACCGGACCGGTGATCTATAACTAATTTAGTCTTTGTGCTTAGAGCATTAACTGCCACCAGCGCAGTTAATAAAACAATAGGAATTAGCGCGTTGATTCGTTGAACACGTGGATTACTTAGCCAACTTTCGGGAATAGCCGAGCCGGCATATTTAATTCCATAACAAATAGCGCTAGACCCAATTACTGCAATCCATTGCGAACTCATTTCTTCACCGTCCGCTTTTCTTGCCAGCCCACTATAAGTGCCAAAAGCGCACAAGAGATGATTGGAATGCCCGCTGATACAAAAGGAACAAGTGAAAGCGAGAGCACGATGGCTGCAGCAGCAATTGCCCAAGTTTGTTTACTCGCAAGCCTTGGCCAGAGCAAGCCAAGGAATGCTGCTGGAACTGCTGCATCTAAACCCCATGCCGAAGGATTGCCGATTGCTTTCGCGCCAACTGCGCCAAGAACCGTAAAGAAGTTCCAGAATATGAAAACTCCGATACCGGTATACCAAAACCCTTTTCGCATATCTTCGATATCGCTCTGCGAGAGAGCAACACCAGTTGATTCATCAATTGTTATTTGGGCACCGACAAATTTGCGCCAACCGCGAAGTTTTAATATCGGGGCCAGGCGAAGGGCGTAAAGGCCATTTCGAAAACCGAGGAGTGAAGAAGTCGCGATTGCGCTAACTGCAGAACCACCAGCCCCAAGCACACCAACAACAGCGAATTGGGAAGCTCCCGAAAATAGGAGAAGTGAGAGTAGGCAGGCTTGGAGAATTGAAAAATGATTCGCGATGGCCGCCGCCCCAAAGGCGCTGCCATATGCCCCGACCGTAAAGGCCACGCTAAATGAATCCCGCTAAACCGCCACGCCGATATTGTGC
>CAILYP010000104.1:0-12686 GCA_903838475.1 uncultured Actinomycetes bacterium
AAAGAGATTACAAGTGAATTAAAGAGTGATGGCGCCTTACTACATCTGCGATGGGCAACTTCGGGCCTGGCCGTCAAGGAAGGCAATACCCATCCTTTTGTTTATGGAGATTATTCGTTCATCCATAACGGAGGTGTAGTTCCTGCCGATTCACTGAATCCTTTCGTTGATGAGAAGTTTCTGTCGCTAGCGCGCGGTGAAACAGATAGCGAAAAGTATTTCTACTTAATGATGACTGAAATAGAAAAGTTTGGTGACGTCGATGGAATTCTCTCGGCAGTACGTCTCATTAAAGAGAAACTTTATTCCTCAAGTCTTAATGCAATGATCTTGACTCCAACAAAACTTTTTATTGTTTCTGAATTTATCCAAGAGCGTCGTCCCAAGGGTGAATCTGATGACTATTACGATCTTTACTATCGCATTAACGAGGAAGGATTCCTAGTCGCTTCCTCTGGATGGAGTCAGGAAAACTGGACTTTAATACCTAATCATTCAATGTTGGAAGTGAGTCGTAAGAGTTTCAATCTTAATTCACACTTGATTTGATGTAATATCGAAACCTACAGAAATGTAAATATGAGATAAGTGGCCCTGGGGGAAAAGATGAGTGTTAAAAATTTCAAGAATTCCATTTTTATAGTAGTGACAGCCGCAACTCTAGGCATAGCCATATGCGCATTACCTGCGGCAAATGCAGCGACTTCCGGCGCGGTTATTATCAATATTCATCAGACTTTTATTGAACCTATGGGCACAGTTGTCGTGACTGGAGCAATTGGAGATTTTGGAACAGCCCAAGGGGCAGATGCAGCTGGCAAGCCTTCCAAACTAAGTCCAGCGCCTGTCGTACTTTTAAAGCTTCGCAAAGGGACAATTTTGCTTGATGCGACAAACACGAACCAAGCAACCTCAACTTCACCGCTCGTACAAAATATTTCCTGCTCATTCTCGTTATCGGCTACAACAGTGCCTTTGCCAATCATTAAAGGAACAGGTGCGTACAAAGCCGTCAAAGGATCATTAACAGCGTCCATAGACCTCGGTGGAATCACGCCTTTTTATAAAGCCGGAGCCAACAAGGGCAAATGCGATTTCTCAAATAAATATTTACCCCTAGCAAGCTATTTCAACGAAGTAGCGTACGGAACCATTACGTACTAGCTCTATGAAGAAAATGCTCTGATCTGGCAAATGAGGATAAATGAACATCAACAGAGGCAAAGTGCTTTGATTGCACTATTGCCTTCAATCTACGAAAGGAAATTTTGAACCATGGCTATTGTAAGTTTTACGATTGAAGTAGTTGCAGAGATTCCAGTCACAATCAACGAGGCAGATCGTCAAGATGGCCAGTCCTATATTGACCTTATTGGTGACGCTGTTCAAGCGTTCATGGAAAATAACGATATGAACGCTCTTGATTATCAGTACAAAGTTGTTGGGGATGTCATCGGTTCTGATTGATTGTGAGATCTAACTTGGTTAATCCACATATGAGATTTATATTGGGATTGATCAAAGCTTCACATTTTGGACCAACCGTATTGGTCGTCGTCATCTCATTTATCTTGTCTCTAACACAGCTCTCCTTTTTGGGTGCCATTGAAGTTGCCTGTGCCATTTTTGCAGGACAACTTGTAGTTGGATGGTCAAATGATCTTTTAGATTTTCCGCTCGATAAAGCGGCAGCGCGCGTGAAGAAGCCGCTAATTGCTGCAGAGATATCCATACCGGGAATTAAAAAATCTATTCCCATAGCCCTTGGTTTTGCACTCGTGCTTTCATTGATCGGACCACTTGGGCTTAAAGGAACTGCAATTCATTTTCTGGGAATTTTGAGTGCCACTTTTTATAACTTTCGGTTAAAACGAACAGTGGTATCCGTTCTCCCATACATGGTTTCCTTTGGTGCGATGCCTTGGGCTATATATATTGCAGTCGGGAAGACGCCTCCCGCCTGGCTTTACTTAGGCTTTATCTTCTTTGCCTGCGCATTTCATTTCCTCAATGTGCTCAAGGACCTAGAAGCCGATATCTCGCAAGAAATTTTTGGATTACCTCAACGGCTTGGTCGGCGCGCCAGTATCGCCATAGCTTGCATATTGGTTTGTCTTGGAATCTTGGCCGTCCTCATCCGTTAGTAAATTCCCCTCGACACCTCTTCCATTGCCATTAATTTTCTGGTTGGCTTACATTCTCTAACGGAAGGAATTTCTATGACAAAACGTGTTTTTGCAAATTACTATTTTCGGACCAAGTTTGGTCAAGGGGCTAAGGCCGCTGAATACATTGAAGAATTGAAAGTGGAAGCCCTGAAATTAGGGATTTCAGATGTTCGAGTTGGTCTTGTTGAGATTGGAAATTATTCGCCTTCAACCGCTTTTTCACTTACCTTTGAGAGCGCAGATGCTTTCGGACGCCAATGGGGTGGCGGCTCTGAATACGAAGCTAAAAGTGCCAGTTGGACAGCGCTATGGAAGAAAATCAACGAGGAGCCAACTCAGATATTTGAACGGATCGGATCGGACCTTATCTACGAGAAGTAAGAACTTTAAAATCTAGTCTGCGGAGAACCAGATGGAATTTCAAGTAAAACACATTAGTCATAAATTAATTGACTCGTTGAGCGATGGCGTCTTCTCTATAGCTCTTACCCTTTTAGGGTTGGATGTTGTTGGCCTTGTACATAAAATTAGTGAGAGCAAAGATTTTAACGCGACGGTGTTTGCGAATTGGCCTACTTTTCTTGCTTATGTCCTCGGCTTCGTTGTCCTATTTTCTTGGTGGTATAACTATCACGTCACCGGGCAGTATGTAGTAGGAACAAGCGCCTTAATTGTATGGAATCACGGTTTAGTCATGGCCTGGGTAGCGCTCATGCCCTTCGGTGTTGCGCTCCTCGCTGAGAATATAAATACACCAAACCTAAAGTGGGGAGTGTTCTACTTCGGGATCTGCCTTTTTGGGCAAAATTGGACTAGCTGCGTACAGTTTACTTTAGTTAAGGTTTTTAAGGGTGACACTAATTTGAACTTTACTGAAGATTTTATTATGTCATCATTTTCTAAAGAAGAGCGCATAAAATTCCTGACAATATTTAATCTCATTCCAGCGATTATTGGAATCATCCTTATTTCTATATGCCTGATAAACCCTTGGATTGCCTTGGCTGGATATATGGTGCATATTCTCACTTTGGGAAATCCAGTAAAGACTTTGAACCGCTTTTCGCCAATGCTGATGAAGATGACGAAAAAGTGATGAGAAGGTAATAAAAGTTCCTTGCTGATATTTGCCAAATTTAACTCATGGCTATTGAAGAGGAACAACGACTAGCGCCCAAATAGTCAATGCACTTTTAGCAGATGACCAGCCAGGCCTTGCGGATTGGCAAGGGATAGCCTAAAAATGCCATAAAAGGGCCCAAGAAAGTCAAGAAAACTCTAGTTATTCACTGACCGTTTAGGTATTGTTTGCAAAATTAATGAACCGGAACGAAACTCGGAAAGTTGCGTGCAGATTGCCTACGGGATACGTGTGGGAAGAGATTTATGGGTGGCATAACACCGGTAACTGGGCAGGTGCAGTTCCAGCGGGGCTAAATGCGCAGCCGTATCAGCATTTTGAAAGTGCAGAATCAAAAATCCGATTAGCAAGTGCGATTGAGGTCTCGGGCCTGAGTAGAAATTTGAAAAGAATTCCGGCATTTCAAGCGAGTATCGAGCAAATCGCAATGGTGCACCCAATGGAATATAT
This sequence comes from uncultured Actinomycetes bacterium, assembly GCA_903838475.1. Classification (GTDB taxonomy): domain Bacteria; phylum Actinomycetota; class Actinomycetes; order Nanopelagicales; family Nanopelagicaceae; genus PALSA-747. The sequence goes on from CAILYP010000104.1 coordinate 3,760, forward strand.
TGAAAGAATTAGGCGAGATAGTGCCACGCCATATGGTGGCGATGCGGGAGATGGCTTAAGTCCTTTTGGAACCGGCTCTTTTGAGATTGCTTTGTGGGCGGCTGGTGGTGCGATTGCTGCGATGGAAGCGGTTGTGAAAGGCGAAGTGACAAACGCGTACGCACTAGTGCGCCCTCCTGGGCACCACGCAAGAGCTGAAACGGGTATGGGGTTTTGTATTTTTGCTAACGCCTCAATTGCGATTAAGCACGCAATGAACAATCTTGGAGTAAAGCGTGTAGCCGTCGTGGACTGGGATGTTCACCATGGGAACGGAACTCAATCAATTTTTTATGAAGATCCAAATGTATTAACAATTTCGATACACCAGAACGGTTTATTTCCACCTGATAGCGGTCATGTTGCCGAGCAAGGGGCTGGCGCCGGAGTTGGTTCTGCAATGAATATTCCACTACCTGCGGGAAGTGGAAATGGTGCTTATATGGAAGCGCTCAACCAAATTGTCTTTCCAGCCCTTAGAGAATTTAAGCCCGAGGTAATCGTCGTTTGTTCTGGTTTTGATGCTGCTATGACTGACCCCCTCGGCCGGATGATTGTTACCGCAAATGGCTATCGCGAGATGGCAAAAGCACTGAAGAAAGTAGCAGAAGAGCTTTGCCAAGGGAAAATCGTAATGACTCACGAAGGCGGGTATTCCCCAACATATGTTCCTTTTTGTGGATTAGCAGTAATCGAGACCCTCGCAGGGGTCACTACAGATATGCATGATGAGTTAGCAGAATTCTGGGATGCCTTGCCGGATCAAAATTTGCATGTGTGGCAAGAGGAGATTATCCAAATCATTAAGTCTCAGCTTTTAAGCCCGAAGGGGATTTAGGGAATATATTCAATGAGCCCATCAACCATCAGAGGAATATTCGATGTTCTAAGCCTGTCATCGGTACTCATTCTCCTTGTTATTGGAATGGCAATCATTGTTGGCATGATGAAAGTATTTAATATGTGTCAAGGCGAATTAGTTTTACTTGGCGCAGTTACGGCGTTTCTCTGCGAAAAGTATTTCGGAAATATTTGGCTAGGAATTCTTCTGGCTCCTATTGTGGTCGGACTCTTTGGATTACTTCTTGAACGCACGATAATTCATAGGTTTTATGTCAATCCCCAGGGAGCTTTACTTGCCACGTTCGCAATCGGCCTCATCATTCGCGAAACATTGCGCACGCGCATGTCAACACAATCCTCACCCGTCAGTGCGCCAATCCAATCTTCAATTAATATTGGTGGAGCCAGCCTTCCTATATGGAGAATTGTGATAATGGTTGTGACCCTCCTGTTGGCTTCAACAATTGGATTTGTGCTCCTAAAGACAAATTTGGGCATGAAGGTGCGAGCAACTCTCGACAACCCAGAATTGGTATCAGCCTCAGGTATATCTACAAAATGGATGTATGCAGGAACGTATGCAGTTGGAGCGGCGCTATCTGGTTTTGCTGGAGCAATGATTGTTCCACTACAAACCCTGTATCCCAATTTAGGGTACGACAACCTCATTCTTATGTTTATAGCGGTCATGATTGGCGGACTCGGTCAATTTGCTGGTCCGCTAGCAGGTGCCGCTCTGATTGCTGTGCCAGGTGCCATTCTTGGACAGTTCATTAGCCCGGTCACGGGTCAAATCCTTGTGATCTTTTTAGCAATTATTTTTATGCGTTTCCGTCCAGTTGGTATTTTCCAAAGGGGGCGATAACGTCACATTGAATATCGTTAACAGAACGACCTAATCGTAAAAAAAAGTTATCTAATGCAAACTAAACTTTACTAAGGAGAAAAATGTTAAGTAGAAAGTTTTTCGCAGAAAAAAAGATGGGGCGCACTATTGCCTTTGCAGCAGGCCTTGCAGGCTTGTTCGCAACGATTACCCTAGCTCCAACTGAGGCTGCCAGCACAGTCAAAGTGGGAGTCTTGACGGATATGACTGGCGCTTTCGGAATTGTTGGTAAGTCCAACAAGGCTGTAGCTCAATTCACAATCGATGAAATCAATGCAAATGGTGGCGTTCTCGGCCGTAAACTTGTTATGGATTTAGCTGATAGTGCTACAGATCCTGCCGTGGCGACTCAAGTAGCAAGTCGCTTAGTCAATCAGGACCACGTCGCTGTTGTAGTTGGTGGCGTAGCAAGTTTCACCCGCGTTGCAGTTCGTGATGTAATCGCGAAGCGTGGTAAGACTTTGTACATATGGCCAGCTTCCTATGAAGGTAATGAGTGCTCACCAAACGTTTGGAACACTGGTTCTGCACCTAACCAACAGGTAGACCCAACTGTGAAGTATTTGCTTGCTCATGGAAAGAAAACTTTCTTCCTAGCAGGAAGTGATTACTTGTATCCAAGAAATATTCTTGCGCGTGTTCGCCAAGATGTTCTTGCAGGTGGCGGAAGTATTGTCGGCGAAGAATATGTTCCACTCGACATGACGGATGCTTCCAACCTTACAAGTAAGGTTCTAGCTGCAAACGCGGATGCTCTATTTGAAGTAGTTGTACTCCCAGGAACGGCTCCATTCATTAAAGGTGTCGTCGACGGTGGATACAAGGGAACGATCGCTGGAACTCTCTTCGATGAGGGCATCAACCCATTGATCGGCAAGCAAGCACAAGGTCTTTTGAACGTTCAGGACTACTTTGGCCCAGTAACGGATTCCTTTACAAAGTCAGAGGTTGCTAAGTTCAACAAGCAGCATCCAGAAGCTGCCGGACTATTCGCCTCCACATTCAATGGCCCTGCTTGGTATCGCTCAATCTATCTCTGGAAAGCCGCGGTAGAAAAGGCTGGTTCATTTGATACCGCGAAAGTAAACAAGGCGATGGATTCAATTGGCTTGAAGCAGTCAATTGGTGGCCCAGTTAAATTTGTACCAGGCACAAAGCACGTTTCCCTGCCTATGTACTTGGGTCAATCAAACGGCGATGGTTCTGAAACTATATTGAAGAACCTCGGCGCGATTCCTCCTTACGAGTGCGCTAGCAAGCAGTAATAAAGGATAAAAGCATCATCAAACATCGGGTTAGAACTGGTATCGCAATCATCATCGCGATACCAGTTCTTTCCCCATTTCTTTTTATGGCGGGTAATGATTACTTAACACAAGTGATTACTCGAATTCTGATTTACGGCATTTTAGTTCTGAGTGTGGAAATGTGTTGGGGTCAAACTGGAATTTTTACGTTTGGCCAGGCGGCACTTTTTGGGCTTGGAGGGTATGCCATTGGACTTGTTTCCAAACATATGGCGGTACCTGACCTAGGAATTCTGATGCTGATAGCCATAGTGGTTGGAACGCTAGCTGGCTTTATTATCGCCATATTCCTCTTTTCAGGAAAACGTGTCGGAGAATTATATGTTGCTCTGGTAACGCTCGCTATTTCATATATTTGTGAACGACTAGCCAATAGTTGGACTGTGCTGGGATCAGGAAATGGAATTCCTGGAATTCCCTATCCAACTATTTTTGGACATGAAGTATCGTCTTCTATCGGACTCTTTTTTCTGGCATTTAGTTTTTTTGCGATTGCACTCATGCTTTGTATTTATATCGTTAATTCGCAATTTGGCTTGACTATGAATGCGGTACGAGACGATGAGGAAAGAGCTGAATTTTTTGGCTATAAGAGATCAGCGGTTCAAATCGTTATTTTTGTATTTGCCGCAGTACTAGCATCAGTCGGCGGAGCACTCTTTGCAATGACCGAGGGATTTGTCTCTCCTTCAATGAGTGGCTTGGCACTATCAACGACAACTGTATTGTGGGTCGTACTCGGTGGCCGCGGAACCTTCTTCGGGCCACTCCTTGCGTTAGCTGTCTTACAGGTAGTTAATATCGAGATGCAAAATGCACTACCGAGTTTGTGGCCGATTTTGGTTGGCTCGCTGCTGCTCCTCACAATGATCTTCCTTCCAAAAGGTCTGACATCGATTCCTTCGAAAATTCGCGAAACACGGTCGAAAAGGATTTATACGTGACGCTTTTAGTAATCGACAAAGTCAGCAAACATTTTGGCTCCCTTGTTGCCGTCAGTGATGCCTCTTTAGATATTGGGGAGAAAGAGATAGTCGGTCTAATCGGACCAAACGGATCAGGAAAATCAACTTTGCTGCATGCAATATGCGGTCGAACATTTGCTACTTCAGGATCAATCCACTTGGATGGAATTGATGTTACCGCGCTAAGTCCACAACAGCGAGCGAAATTGGGTATGGCAATCAAATTCCAACTTGCGCGTATTTACTTGGAGAAGACAGTCAGAGAAAACATCTTGATTTCACTACAAGCAGGTGAATCTATTTGGAGTCAGCTCCGGAGTAAATCGTTAAAGGACTTTCAAAGAAAAATTATAGAAATTGCCGAAGAATTTCAGTTAAATGAACAGCTTGATCAATTAGCTAAATCCTTGTCGCATGGACAGCAGCAGTGGTTAGAGATCGCGATGGCTATGGCCGTAGATCCAGCGCTGCTACTTCTTGATGAACCAACCGCTGGTATGAGCCCAAAGGAGCGTGCAGATACAGCCGTTCTCATCAAAAAAGCATCTCAGCGTTGTGGCGTACTTATAGTTGAACACGACTTAGATTTCATTAAGGAATTATGCAATCGTATATCTGTGTTGCATCAAGGTCGGATTGTTGCAACGGGCACTCCACTCGAAATCGAAAACAGTCCAGCGGTGAGGGAGGTGTATCTAACTCGTGTCTAATAATACTTCTTTGAAAGTTTCAAATTTAAAAGCTGGTTACGAGCTAGTTCAAGTCATATTTGACATTTCCTTTGATATTCCACAAACTGGAATCACCGCGATCGTGGGTAGAAATGGCGCGGGAAAAACTACTTTGCTTCAAACTATTGTTGGGTATATCTCGCCGCTTTCTGGCAAAATTGAATATGTAGGAAACGATATAACTCGCTTGTCAGTTTCTGCTCGTGTTAAGTCTGGTATCGGCTATGTTCCACAAGACCGTCCAGTTTTCTCCGATTTGACTGTTCGCGAGAATCTTCTCATTGGTGCTTCACGTCTTCCAAAATCACAACGTAATGATCTGACTCCAGCGCTTGATATTTTCCCAAAATTAGCAGACAGATTAGATCAAAAAGCTGGCACAATGAGCGGCGGTGAGCGCAAGATGGTTGGTATCGCTCGGGCTCTTATTGGTGAACCAAAACTCCTTATTATGGATGAGCCCACTGAAGGCGTTTGGCATGGAGTGGTTGATGAGATTCAGCAGCGACTTAAAATTTATTCGAAGGATCATGCTGTTCTTATTGTTGAGCAGAATTTAGAATTCGTCGCCGGTATGGCATCCCAAGTTCTCTTGATTGAGCGAGGACAGATTTCGCAAAGCTCATTGGCTGAGAATAAGAGCGGTTTAGAAGCTATCCGTAAGCGTCTCACCGTCTAAGAATCGGCGCCCTTCTAAGTTAGCGCAGTCAAGAAATCTAAGTAGAGTCAGAACTCCATGACGTAAGTAAAGCACCTCATTTTCTGGATTCATTTAAAATTCATAAAGAAGATGCTTGAAACTCGGGTTTTTAATCCATATATTTATATCACCAAATTGGTTCTTCCCGGATTGGTAGCACGATGGATACGCGTGAAATAAGTGAAAAGCGTTACGAGATAGCTGCAAACCAAGCATCGATTGTGATGCTTGTAGGGCTGTTTTCTAATGTTGGCATTTTTGCAATTACGGCATTCGCTCATCTTTCTTCCACAGGTCAAACCGACTGGAAGGTTGTTCTGAGCGTTATCGAAGCTTTCTTCTTGGTCTTTGCACTCGGAGTCTTCGGAGATATCGCGATGTACGTTAAGGATATTCCTGCAGATGAAGATTCTCATTGGAATAGAAATGCACGAACAGCGCCACCGCAGATTTTTATGGCGATCACAGCTTTAGGAATCATAACCATGTGGGTATTTCAGTTTCGAGCAGTAGGAGCCTAGGAATATACGCGGATAGGGCTGGGGCGAACAACCTCAGCCCTATTTGTTTTTACACACTGATAGAGAATCACTAGGTAACTCCACGTATTGAGTATTAAACCCGCAACCAGTTCTTCACCTAACAGATACCTAGAGTCGACATAAAGTTTACTTTCTATCGAGATTCTTCTCGTTGTCCTCAAAGGGGGAACATAGGGGGGGGAAATGAACAAAAAAGTTATCGGAGCCGCCGCCGCGCTAGTTGTCGTAGGATTTGGCACAACTGCAGCGACATGGTCGTGGGATAAACCCATATATGTTTTAAGTGCAAATAAAAACGTCACACTTACGCCTTTGGCAACAACAGGTGACAAATTTGGTGGATTTGTAGTTCGTGGAATTCCAGATGGAATGGGCGCATATAAGAATGAATTGGGACAGGTTGTCCTACTTTCAAACCACGAAGTAGCAATCAATGACAAGATTGCATTGAAGAGCGCTTCGAAAACCTCGCAATGGGGTGTCTCTATTACGAAATTTAAGTATTCACCACGAGAGGGCAACATCACTGCTGCAAAAAACTTCATCACGGGAATTAAGTACTGGAACTACACCACTGGAAATTATCAAGATACACCAATTGGTGGAGAACCAGCTGATATTTCAAAGGATTCCTTTGGCTGGGGTATTAGCCGCTTCTGCTCAGCCACATTCTCGGCCGCAGGAACATTCTCATACAAGAATGGCTCAGAAACCATTGGTTACGACGGTGCACTTTTTACAACTGGTGAAGAAGTTGGCGATAGCTCACGAGGCTTTGCATTCGATATGGATGGACAGGGATATCAACTTCCACGCATGGGAATGATGTCTTTCGAGACAATTGCTCCAACACGCAAGGCAGGTCCAAATACCGTCGCGATTGCAGATGAAGATGGATCTGCAACAGATTCACAACTTCACGTTTATGTAGGTAAGAAGACAAACACTGGTTCACCTGTTGATAAAGCAGGCCTCACAAACGGCGATCTTTATGTGCTCAATGCTGGTTCAATCCCTACAGATAACATCTTCCGTACCACTATCGCAAAGTCAACGCCCGTTGATGTTAATTTCAAGAAGATCGAGTGGAACACCGGCGTCACAGCATTTGCTAAAGGTTCTCGTGATAATGGAATGACATTTGCCCGAATTGAAGATGGCGAATGGGATCCAAATAATCCAGATGTTTATTACTTCATCACAACCGAATCAAATAAGGACGCTGGCGCGACAAAGGAAAATCCTGCTGAGCCAGGTATTTCTCGTGACGGTGGAGGACTATGGCGTTTAACTTTCAAAGATGCGCAGAATCCACTTCTTGGAGCGAAGTTAGAACTCCTTCTCAACGGAACAGAAGCTCCATTTCTCAGCAAGCCAGATAACCTGGCTGTGACTAAGAGTGGTGTAATCACAATTCAAGAAGATCCAGGCAATAATGCACACGTAGCACGCATTGTCGCGTATCAAATTGCGACAGGAAAGCTTGCGGTAATTGCTGAGTTCGACAAGCAATACTTCACAGCAGCTGGAGCAAAATACATGACGCTGGACGAAGAGACATCTGGTATTTGGGATGCAACGAGCTTACTTGCAACCCCAGGTGACACGAATACATATCTCTTCTTCAATGCGCAGGTTCACACCTACAGCGGTGTTTCATCTATCGACAGCGGAGTGAAGGGGGCGCTGAAGCCGGCCCGTCCAGATCTCGGTTCTCGAAGTGCGTACAACAAGTCAGTTATAGACAAGGCCACTGTTGAAGGTGGGCAGTACTATCGAATGACAGTAAGCGATTGGAATGCTGTTTTCGCTGGCTAAATTGAAGTAGCAGGAAGGGTGGCGGATCACCGCCACCCTTCTTTTTATTACATCACCTTTGAAAGGATTTCGATGCAACGGCGCCTAATTCTCAAAATTGTCAGCGCTGTAGCTTTACTGCAGTTTTCAGGAAGTGCTTTTGCGGTTACTGGCCCAAGCTTGAAGTGCACTCGCATAGGACAGCAAATTGTTTGGCGAGGAAAAAGGTACACATGTATTAAATCAGGCAAGAAATTGATTTGGGATAAGGGTGTATCAATAGCGACACCCACTCCTTCTGAATCCACACATCCACTCACGGCTGAAACGTCCTCAACGCCTTCACCTACTCCAGCCCCATCGAAGTCTGCGTACAACGGGACTGTCGTTGGTAAGTCCACTGAGCTTTCCATGGGGGAAAGTAAAGTCTTTTCAGAGCCAGACCCCTACGGTCGAGGCTTTAAATTTGTAGTCACAAGAACTTCGACGGCGCTCGTTGCATTTAGCACGATTTGTACTCACGAAGGATGTGCAGTTGAAGTTCTCACTAAGAATCAACTTCAATGCCCATGTCATGGTGCCCAATTTGACGCAGTAACTGGCGCCGCAACTCGGAGGCCGGCGTATGAGTCTTTGCGTGAATACAAAGTAGAAGAAGCGTCAGGCCAGATCATTATCTGGATCTATAAATAAACTTTGGTGGGTTGTGAGGGACTCGTTATCAAACCTTCAAACCATTCCCTTTAACCCAATATGCGGATATATCCAATCTTGACTAAAAAAATAAATCTATTATTCCAATAAAAAACTTATTTTAGATTTGTTAAATGATCTCTAAGCAGAGTGCAGTACATATCCTCACGAAGTTTCATTGATTTAGAATCCCAGTTTGTAAGGCTCCAATTTGTATTTGAAATTCCAATTTCGTTCAAATACGTTTCTACTTTTGATCTCTCACTATTAATTGTAATTTTTACAAGATTTTGAGTAAGTAAAAGTTGGCTTCCTTTGTATACATCAGATTTTTCAACAGGATCAACCGCCTTCTTTAGGCTGTTGTGCTTTGCCTTTAGTAAAACAAGATTTCCAATTCTGTGAGTTTCAGGATCTCGTGGTG